>NZ_JBFAXR010000045.1:0-61263 GCF_040680895.1 Streptomyces sp. NPDC051940
AGGCGGCACCGGCGCCGCCGGGCACGGCTGTGGCGGAAGCGGCGTAACGCTGCGCGCGGCCGGGGCGCCGCCAGGCACGCCCGTGGCGGAAACGACGCAACGCTGCGGGCGGCCGCGCCGCCCGAGGGGCGGCACGGGCGGGCGCAGCGGAACCGCAGCCTTCGGCGTGGGACGCAACCACCGCAACTCCCCGACGCGCAAGCGGCACCGCACGCCACCCCGACCCGCCCGGAGGCAGAGCCCACCGACCACGCGCCCCCCGCACCCCCCGGAGGGAAACCCGCACCGGATGAGCACCCCCCACCCAACCCCCGGAGGGAAAGCCGCACTTGGTGCGCAATTCACCCACCCACCCCCAGCCGGGTCTGTCGCATTTCACCCGCACATGGCAGCATCACGCGCAGAGCGCGAAGCCACCGCGCCGAGCGGAACACGCACAACACGGACACAACGGGGACGACGAAGGGGACGTATGGCGGGGGGAAGGGGGCCGGCAGGGCCCCGGCGGGGCCTCGGCCGCCGCCGTAGAGCACAGACCGCCCTGGCCGCGGCCACCGCACTCCTCGCGAGCTGGGCCGCCCCCGCCGTACGGGCCGAACCCCCACCCACCGCGGAGCAGGTGCACGCCCAGGCCCAGGAGCTGTACCACCGCGCCGAGATAGCCACCGACGCGTACAACGCCGTCGAGACCCGCGTCGCGGAGCAGCAGAAGTCCGTCGACCTGCTGGCGCGGGAGACCGCCAAGGCCAAGGAGAAGCTGCAGACGCTGCGCGACCAGGCGGGCGCCCTGGCCCGCGCCCAGTACCGCAGCGGCGGCTTCCCCACCCAGGCCCAGCTGATGCTGAGCGACCACCCGCAGGACTTCTTCGACGGCCTGCACCTCACCGACAAGGCCATCAACGCGCAGGCCGGCCTGATCCGCGAACTGGAGTCGACCAAGAACGCCCTCGACGGCTACACCGCCGACGCCACGGACCTCTGGGAGCGGCTGGAGAGCGACCGCAAGCAGCAGGCCGAGGCCAAGAAGGAGATCGAGGAGCAGCTGGCCACGGCCAAGCTGCTGGAGTCCCGCCTCGCCGCCTCCGAACGCGCCCGCCTCACCCTGCTGGAGGACCAGGCCGCCGACGCCAGCCAGGCCGCCTGGCTCGCCTCGGGCATCCTGGACTCGCTCGGCGACACCGCCTCCGAGCCCGGCAAGCGGGCCATCCGCTACGCGACCGCCCAGATCGGCAAGGACTACGAGTGGGGCGCCGAGGGCCCGACCACCTTCGACTGCTCGGGCCTGACGATGCGGGCCTGGCAGGCGGCCGGTTACCGGATCCCGCGCACCTCGCAGCAGCAGTACCGCGGGCTGACGCAGGTCGGCGTGATGGCCATGCGCCCGGGCGACCTGATCATCTACAAGAACGACGCCAGCCATGTCGCCCTCTACATAGGCCAGGGCCTGATGATCCACGCCCCCCGCACCGGCCGCCAGATCACGGTCGCGGGCGCGGGCTCCCTCCCGATCCTGGCCGTGGTACGCCCGGACGCCTGACCGCAGCCCCCGGCACGTACGACGGGCCCGGGCCCCGCACACACGCCGGGCCCGAACCCCCGCACGTACCCCCGTAACCCCCCGCGACTGCGACCCACCGCACTCGTGATGTTTGTCATGCCCCGACCTGCGCCGACACACGAAAAACCATCCGCAGCCCGCACATTGCACACACCCTTCACGATCAGCCGTTACGAATGTGCACGTGAAGGCGCTAGGGTCCCCCGTGGCAGTCCGCGCATCCGCGGCCCGCCGGCCCTCGGGGGGAGGGAAGGAAGAAGACGTGATGCCCGCATCCGGGCCACCCTCCATGAGCGACAGCGCACAGCGTACGAACGGCGGAGCCCAGGGCTCCGTCGGCTCGCTGCTGCCCGGTCAGCGCACCCAGCCCCCGGCGCCCGTCAACCAGATCAACGTGCTGCTCATCGAGGACGACCCGGGCGGCGAGTTCAGCGTGCCCGCACTGCTGGAGCACGCCGAGGGCCCGCACCGCGGCGACCGTATCCGGGTGCGCACCGCCCGTAACCTCACCGAGGCGGGCCGTCTGCTCACGCAGGACGTCCACTGCATCCTGCTGGACCTCTCCCGCCCCGGACCGGGCGCGAAGGGCCCCGGCGACGAGCTGGACACGCTGCACGACGTGCTGCGCCTCGCGCCCTCGCACGCCGTGCTCGTCCTCACCGACGGCCAGGACGCCGAGCGGGCCGCCGAGGCCGTACGGGTCGGGGCCCAGGACTTCCTCTTCCGCGACGAGCTGGACGGCCGCCTGCTGGGCCGGGCGATCCGCTACGCCGTGGAGCGCAAGCGCGCCGACATGGCGCAGCACCGGCTGACCGCCGCGAAGATGCGCGCCCAGGAGAACGCCCGGCTGGAGCGCGGCCTGCTGCCGACGCCGCTGCTGGACGGCTCCGGCCTGTCCTTCGCGGCCCGCTACCGCCCCGGCCGCAGCCGCGCCCTGCTCGGCGGCGACTTCTACGACGCGGTCCGCACCCCGGACGGCGCCGTGCACGCGATGATCGGCGACGTCTGCGGCCACGGCCCCGACGAGGCCGCGCTCGGCGTGGAGCTGCGCATCGCGTGGCGGGCCCTGACGTTCGCGGGGCTCTGCGGCGACGAGCTGCTGTCCACGCTGCAGCGGGTGCTGGAGAACGAGCGGGCGGACGAGGAGATCTTCGCGACGCTGTGCACGGTCGACATCTCCCCGGACGGCCGCCGCGCGGGCGTCTGCCTGGCCGGCCACCCGGCCCCGCTCATCTCCCGCCCCGGCGACACCCCGCGGCTGCTCCCGGACGAGCACAACGGCCCCGCGCTGGGACTGCTCCCGCGCGCCCGCTGGCCGCGCCAGCAGGTGGAGCTGGGCGGCCGGTGGAGTCTGCTGATGTACACGGACGGCCTGATCGAGGGCCGTACGGGAGAGGACAGCGGCGACCGCCTGGGCCAGGAGGGCCTGCTGACCCTCACCGAGGGCCTGCTGGACCGCGGCCTGCGGGGCGAGCCGCTGCTGGACGAGGCGGTGACGGAGGTCCGCCGCCTCAACGGCGGCGAACTCACGGACGACGTGGCGGTCCTGCTGCTGGACCGGGGGCTCTGACGGCCCCCGGGGCCGTGTTCAGCGCCCGTTGAACGGCCCGTACGGCCCGTCCGAGCTGCTGCCGCCGCGTCGGCGCGGGCCGGTGACCTGCTTGAGGGCGGGGCGTACGTCGACGAAGTACACGATGCAGGCGACCAGGCCGATGATCGTCAGGAAGAACAGCGGGACCAGCCAGTTCACGGCGACCGTGATGCCGAGGACGATCAGCCAGAAGCCCTTGTTCTGCTTGTTCGCGGCGCGGTAGGCGTCCTCCCGCTTCACCGCGGCGTCGACGAACGCCACCACCGAGAAAACGGCGATCGCGAGCATGAGGAAGGACACGACCGTTCCGAAACCTTGCAACAACACGCCCGACACCACCCGTCCGCAGGGATAAGCACTGCTGTCAACCGTACCGTTTCAACGGTCCGGGCACCCCGCCCGTGCCCGGCACCGGTCGCCGTAAACCGCCGTCGGCTCAGCTCTCGCTCTTCGGAGCGGTCTTCTTCGCCGTGGTCGTCTTGCGGGCGGTGGTCTTCTTCGCGGCGGAGGTCTTCTTGGCGGGCTCTGCCTTGGCCTCGGCCTTCGGCTCCGGCTTGGGCTCGGGCTCCGGCTCGATCACGGGCTCGGGCTCGGGCCGGACGACCTCGGCGGTGTACTGCACGTCGTCGGCCGCCTCGCCGCGCCAGATCTTCACGGCGCCCCGGCCGCGCTCGGCCAGCTCGTCGTAGGCCTCACGGGCCTTGACCGCGTACTCGGCGGCCCGGCCCACGCCCTGCAGGGCGAGGTCCTGGGCGTTCTCGCGGAGCTTCTTCACATCGGTGTCGATGTTCGACAGCGCCTCGCCGACCTTGGCCTGGGCCACCTTGGCCCGCTCGGTCACCCGCTCACGCGCGGCCTTCGGGTCGGAATCCCGTACGGCCTGGATCCGCTCCGGAGCCTCGGCCCGCAGCTTCTCGACCAGGGCCGGCACCTCCTTGAGCTTCTCCTGCGCCAGGTCGGCGAGGCCGGCCACGGCGTACAGCGGGGTCGGGTCGGAGAACGTCTTCTTCACGTCGTCGGTGATGGTCATGAGGGTGTCCCTCCCTGGGCTGTGGTTTCGCCTTCTTCTGCTTCTGTTGCTTCTGCTGCGCTCACGTCGTCCTCCCCGTCCCGGGCGTTCTCCCTGCGGAACGAGTCGTAGATCTGCAGCAGCACCTGCTTCTGCTGCTCGCTGATCGACGGATCGGTGAGGATCGCCGTGTGCACGGCCACCCCTTCCGTGTCCCGCCGCTCGTCGAGGATCCCGGCCTGTACGTACAGCGTCTCGGCCGAGATGCGCAGCGCCTTGGCGATCTGCTGCAGGATCTCCGCGCTGGGCTTGCGCAGCCCGCGCTCGATCTGGCTCAGATACGGATTGGACACGCCGGCGGCGTCCGCGAGCTGTCGCAGACTCAACCGGGCGTGCTTGCGCTGCTCACGCAGGAACTCGCCCAGATCGCCGACTTTGAGCGTTGCCATGCGGACAGCCTGCACCCGAGTGCTAACTATTGCAAGCACCCGCTTGCAGGAGTGACGCACTTCACATTATCGCGATGTATCGCGTTAATCGTACGAGAGGGGCGCTCCCGCCGTCGGCGTCCGGCTCTGCGACCGCTTCCGTCCGGACGAGGACACCACGCACTACGCGGTGGAACTCAGCTCCCCGGGCCTCACGGCCCGGGTGGACGAGGTGGTGGCGTGGAAATGGGACGCGGGTCTGGAGACCTGTCTGGACGAGCTGGCGGCCGACGTCCGCGCGTTCCTGGCGGGAGGCCGGCCGTGACGGCCTACTCCGCCCCGAAGAGCTCCAGCAGCTCGGTCTTCCCGAACATCCGGGCCGTCTCGACGGCGGACGGCGACCCGGCGCCCGGATCGGCCCCGTGTGCGACCAGCACCCGTACGACGTCGTCGGCCCCCTTGAAGACCGCCCCGGCGAGCGGCGTCTGCCCCCGGTCGTTGACCTGGTTCACGTCGGCCCCGCGCTCGGCCAGCACCGCCACGGCGCGCGCGTGCCCGTGATAGGCGGCGAGCATGACCAGCGAATCCCCACCGTCGTTGGTGAGCGTGGCCGGCACCCCCGCATCGACGTACGCGGCGAGCGTGTCGGCCTCCCCGCCCCGCGCCAGATCGAAGACCTTGGCGGCCAGCACCATCACCTCGGGGTCGTGCGCGGGCTCGTCGGTGGCACTCATGGGCGTGGTCCTCTCTGCGGGGTGGCCTCCACTGTACGAAGGAACCCCCGGGGCTTCAGCGGGGCAACGCCCGGGTTCCCCGCACCGCGTGCAGCACCTCCTGCGCGGTCAGCCCGTCGGCCTCCGCGAACCGCGGCCAGTGTTCGCGCCCCGCGTTGACGCGCCGCGCGAGCTCGCTCGCGGCCGCCAGCTCCTCGTCCGAGCCCCGCCGCAGCGCCTCGATCCGCCGGGACCACCGGACGGTGTCGACCACCGACGACTTCACCTGCTCGTAGGCCCGGTAGAAGCCCAGCGCCTCCTCCCAGCGCTCGAGGCACCGCCCCGGCGCCGCGGCCGCGGTGTCGCACCACTCCCGGATCACCGCCTTCTCCTGGACCGCGGAATACCCCGTGGTGTGCAGATGGCGCGCCAGATCGAACACGGGGTCTCCCCACAGGGCGAGCTGCCAGTCCAGCACGTAGACCTCTCCGGGCCCGTTGCTCAGCAGATTGCCGCGGTGCAGATCCCCGTGGAGCAGGCGGAAGTCACGGCGCCCGATACCGGCTCCCCGCGGCCCCAGCCTCTCCGCCAGGGCCCCGAACGGGTCCTCCGGCATCCCGAGCCGCTCGAACAGCGCGGGCCGCTCCCGGCCGTGGGCCCGGCGCAGTCCGCGCGCATGGCCGATGAGGACGCGGGCGAAGGCGCGGGTGTCGCCGTCCTTCGGCCATCGGCGCCTGATCGGCGGCAGTTGCCGCCGCGGGACCTGGAGCATGTCGGCGAAGGCCGCGCGCACCCCGGCTGTGATGTCGGGCGGCAGCCTGGTACCCCGCGGATAGCTGTCGGCGACCGTGAACCCCGGCAGAAACCCGTGTACCTGATAGGAGTCCGCCTCGTGGATCAGCCGCGGGCTGAGTTTGGTGTGCGGCTCGATCGCCCGGAGCAGTTCGCCCTCCCGCCAGATGCTGAAGTCCATCCGCTCGACGCAGCCCTCGGGAATCCGCACGACGACGGCCTGGCCCCCGTAGTCCACTCTGATGTTGCGGTGGTAGTGGCCGCAGGCGCCCTCGCCGTTCGCCAGTGCCAGGCGGTAGACCCTCTCGAAGTCTTCCGGGCCAAGGTCCATGTCGTACTCCTCGTGAGGGGCGGGAGGTCAGCGGGAGTCCGAGAGGAGATCGGCGATCAGCCGCTCCATCCGCAGTTCGTAGGACGCCAGTGAGTCGTCGGGGTCGGTCAGGGTCACGGACCGTGCGGCCCGGTCGCACATGTGCTCCAGCTCAGCACTCGGCCGGCCGATGTGCACGGTGGTCTTGTACGCCAGCATCGAGAGGAACGGGTACACCCCGGCCGCCTCGAACATCCGCCCGGACTCGCGCAGCGACCGCAGGGCCGCCTCCTCGCGATTGCGCCGCAGGTGAAGGAAGGCGTGGAAGAGCTCTGCCCGGATTCTTCCCGACCGGTAGTTGGATATGTGGAGAACTTCTTTGGCCTCCGCGAAAGCGTGCTCGGCGTTCTCGAAGTCGGCCAGCCGGGTGTACGCGATGGCCTGGGCGGTCAGCGTCTTGCCGACCTCGTGCCACGCACCGAGGCCCCGCTGCGCGGCGAGCGCGCCCACCGCGGTGGCGAGGGCCTGCGGCGGGTCGGTGAAGGCCAGCAGCTCGACGCGGTTGGTCTGGATGTCGGCCAGATGGTCCGGTCTGGGCTTCTCGCGGAATCCGGCCTCCGCCCTGTCGAGCAGCGCCTCCGACGCGGGGAAGTCGAGCTGGAAGCGGAAGAGCAGATGGAGCAGCCGCAGCGTGCGGGCCCGCAGGACCTGGTCGCCGTCGGGCGCCTCGTACACCTCGGCGGCCAGCGACCGGGCCTGACGGAAGTCCCCGGCACACATGATGATGTCGGCGAGCGCGTAGCCGCCCTGGAGCCGGGTCGCCCCGGTGCCTTCGTGCCAGAGCCGGCGATAGCCGTCCCGGGCCTCGTGCGTGGTGCCCTTGAGCCGCATCGCGTCGGCCCGCGCCATCGTCAGCCGGGCGTCGAGCGTGCTTCCCGACGGCGCCGAGGTCCCTGCGAGCGCCTCCAGAGCAGCCGGGCCGTCGCCCTGCGCCAGCAGGACCTCGGCCTCGACGCAGGCGGCCAGTGACCGGATCCGGTCACTGGCGTCGGGGAACTCGCGTACGAACGCACGCAGGTCGTCGGCGATGCCGCGCACCGCCTGGCTGCCCGTCCCGGCCTGGCTCAGGTCCACGTGGTCCAGGACCCGTGAGACCGACATCGAGCCCGAACGCAGACCGTGGTACACGGCCTCCTGCCGGGGTGCGAAGCTGGCCGGTCCGGGACCGGCCGCCCCGTCCGGCTTGTCCGCGAGGCGCTCCCAGAACTTCCGCAGCCGGCCGTGGACGCGTGCCCGCCCGGACGCGGGCCAGTTGGCGTGCAGCGCCCTGACCATCAGCTGGTGGAGCTGGTACCAGCCTTCCGGGCCCTCGCTGACGAAGGAGTACCGCGTGAGCTCGTCCCACAGCCGCGGATACCAGGCCAGCTGCAGGTCGCGGCGCAGCTGCTCGTACATCTCCTCGCTGAACAGCCGGGCGAGGCTGAGTACCTGCAGGACGTTCTGTGTCTTCTCGGGCACGTGCTCCAGGAAGCGACGCTCGATCAGCGCCTGGGAGACCGCCGTACCCGTGGGAGGGTTGCGGCCGGGTCCGCCGGGAGTGTCGATGGCGAGGTCCAGATAGAAGGGGAGCCCTTCGCTCGCCTTGGCGACAGCCCTGCGCTGGTCCGGGTCCGACATCCCCGACCTGCGCAGATACGCCTCGCAGTGCGCCGGGTTGAGCCGCTCGACCTCCGCCCAGGTGATGGGTACGGGCCAGAACTCCTGGAGGAGCGGATCCCTGCTGGCTATCACCACCAGGCCGTGCCGCAGCCGGGGCACCAGGGCACGCAGCCAGTTGTCCTGGCCGGACGGGAGGAACTCGTAGGTGTCGACGAAGACGACGTAGGGCGAGCCCTGGCAGCCCTGGTCGAGTTCCTCGCCGAGCAGGGCGATCAGCTTGCCGATCAGCGCCTCGGTGGACAGCTGGGGCAGGTCCGCGAGGTCGGGATCGCTCTTCATCAGCCGCTGGTCGTGCAGTCTGCGCTGACCCAGCCAGACCATCCACACCCCGCCGAAGACGGCCCCGGTGATGGTCGGTCCGGTCCAGGCCTCGGCCATCCGGCCCAGCGAGTTGGCGCCGCCGCCGAACGGGTCCGGTTGCCGGGGGTTCTCCGCCGGGTGCATTCTCCGGCGTAACTCGCGGAAGGCCAGGTCGAAGCGCGGGAAGCGGACGTGCTGCGCACCGAACTCCTGGCGCAGCTGGGCGAGGAAGCTCTCCAGCTGATGACTGCCCGGCAGCCGGAAGTCGACCAGGGCCGTACGCCGCTCGTCGCTCAGCTGCCGCAGATGGCGCAGGCTGCGGGACTTCCCGATGCCGCCCATACCGGTGACGTTGAGGATGCGGGGCTCGCCCACCGGCCGGAGCAGTTCCTGGCGGTACGCGGCGATCAGCGCCTGCTGGTTGAAGAACCCGCGGTTGCCGGCCGGCTGCCGCGTCGAGCGATTCCGCACGGGAACTCCCTTCGGACCGCCGGGGCGGCCGGTCTGCCGCGCGTCAGTACCGCAGTAACGGCCGCAGGGTCCGGGCTGCCGCGAGCAGCGGCTTCAGATCGTCGAGGACGATCGTGGCGCCGCGCTCTCTGAGAAGTGTGCCCTTCTCCGGTCTGGTGGCGAAGCCGATGAACGGGACTCCGAGTGCCCGGGCTGCTTCCAGGTCGACCCAGCTGTCGCCTATCATCACCGCCGCCGCGGGCGGCTCACCCGTGGACGCCAGCGCGCGCTCCAAGCAGTCCGGATCGGGCTTCAGGCGCCGGGCGTCGTGGCGGCGGCCGTGTATGTGCGGGCCGAAAGCGTCGGTGAGCTTGCGGGTGCGCAGATACTGCACGACCGGTTCGGGCGCGTTGTTGGTCGCGATCGCTATCTTCCGGTCGGTCGCCCGCAGTGTCTGTATCAGGGCGTCGGCGTGCCGAGTGGGCCACGCGGAGTCCGTGGCCGCAAGCTCCTCCTGGGTCAGGTATTTCTCCACCGCCGAGACCACCGCTGGGTCGACGGTGAGGGCGACGAGCCGGCGGAGCACCGCATAGGCGTCGGTGAACGCATCCGCGACCTGGCCGAGTTCCTTCTCGTAGCCCTGGGCGGTCATCCATTCCCTGAGGCGCCCGGCGATCTCGCCGGACGTCTGCCCGGCGAAGAGCCTGCACACTGGTCCGTCGAAGTCGAAGAGCACGCACCTGGCCGATCCAAGCAGCCGGCGGAGCTCTTCCTGCTCGTCGGATCCGTGGATGTCGGCCACATCTCTCCGAACGTCGGTTGTCAGCTATCGGACAGCGCGATCCAGCGTACTCAACCCCCAGCTGCCCGGTGGCCGGGTCGCAGACGAGAGGAACCGCAGCACCAAGCCTTCCCAGACTGACGGAAGTGAACCGAGTGCCGCGATGGGTCTGACGCCGGGTCAGGGCCGGGAGCGCGGCCGCATCCAGCGATGTCGGTCCTCGCGCCGCCAGTCCCGCAGCGCCGCTCCGATCTCCCTGCGGGTGGGTACGCCGTCGAGGTCCAGCGGGCCGCGGGCGAGCAGCAAGGACGCGTGGATGGCGGCGGCGGCCTCGGCCACCCTGTCCGGGCCGTCGCCGTGCCTGAGCCACAGGGCCGCGCGGATGGTGTCGGGGAAGACGGACTGGGCGCGCTCGAAGTCCAGGTAGACGGGGAAGTCCTGGTCGAAGCCGGCGGTACGGGCGGACAAGCCCAGCTGGTCCATCTCCTTGCGCCACATCCGCAGCAGCTCGTCCCGCTGGTGGTCCGGGTAGCCCATCCGCGCCACGTGGGTGGCCAGTTCGTGCAGGGGATCGCCGTAGAGGGCGTACTCCCAGTCGAGGAGGAAGAGCCGGCCGTCCCGGAGGACCACGAGGTTGTCCCGGTGCACGTCGGCGTGGAGCAGGGAGAACGGGCGCCTCGACAGCGTCAGAGCCAGGTCGAGGAACCGGTTCAGCGGGTGTCCGGGCAGGCCGAGGGCGGCGAAGAGGTTCCCGAAGTGGGCGCGGCTGTGCTGATGCACCTCGTGCTCGGCGAAGTCGACGAGCAGGCGCAGGAACGCGCCACTGTCCGTGTCCCGCGGCCAGTCCCCGGGGAGGGCGGGCAGCACGTCCGACGGGACGGTGGCGACGCGGCCCAGCAGCAGGACGAGCCGCCGCAGGGTCGCGTCGGGCACGGCCTCGCCCTTGGCGTGCAGCTCGGTGAGGGGGAGGCCGGGTTCGTACGAGTGGAGGGCGCGGCGGCCCGCCGCGGCCAGGAAGCGGGGGGCGGTGTCGATATGTGGTGCGACGGCCTGCAGGATCGCCCCCTCGTCGGGCCAGGGGCGGGGGAGTACCTGGGGGACGCGCAGGGGGGTGCGCAGTTTGCCGAGGGTCCCGGGTGCGACGCCGAGTAGGCGGGCCAGGGGGGCGCGCAGGCCGGCCACATGGTTGTCGTTGTGGTGTCCGCGTACGGTTCGGCCTCGCGGGGTGTGCCGGTGCAGCGCGAAATGCCACCGGAGCCGAAGTTCACGCTGTAGCCGGTGGCGCCGCGAGGCTGCCGATGACATAGCTACCGTCCGCCTGTGCCACGTGACTGAGCAGCCACGTGCATCTGACGATGGCAGACGCTAGCGGGCCGGTTCCCGCGCTGGGCACGGAATTGCCCACAATCACCCGTCCGGAAGAGCTCATTGTCCGGCTGACAGTGCCGGAGCTGCTGTTTGGACACCCCATGCGAGTACTGGCCGGGCAGCCCTGGGATCGCGGACGACCCATCGCCGGGTCCGGCGGCTGCCTTTCGCCCACGTCCGCAGTGCGGCGGTCGTCTCCCGCAAGTCCGGGACGCCCTCCAGTTTCAGTGGTGCTTCGGCATTGCGCAGTGCGCGACGGACGG
The DNA here is from genome assembly GCF_040680895.1 of Streptomyces sp. NPDC051940. Lineage (NCBI taxonomy): Bacteria > Bacillati > Actinomycetota > Actinomycetes > Kitasatosporales > Streptomycetaceae > Streptomyces > Streptomyces sp. NPDC051940. The sequence goes on from NZ_JBFAXR010000045.1 coordinate 11,283, forward strand.
TCTGGGCGGCGCCTTCCAGGGCGGATTCGGTGGGGCGGGTGCGCAGTCCGGCGGCGGCCCGCATCGTGTCGGCGAAGACCGACTGTGCGTACTCGAAGTCCGTGTAGACCTGCAGATCGGCGTCCATGCCCCGCTGGTGCCTGGGTTCGGCCAGGTACTGCCACTGCTTGATCAGCCGGCTCTGCTCATCGGGCGTGTAGCCCATGCGCACCACATGGGTGGCCAGCTCGTGCAGAGGGTCGCCGTACAGCGCCAGCTCCCAGTCGAGCACATAGATCCGCTTGCCGCAGAGGATCAGATTGTCGCGGTGCAGATCGGCGTGGACGAGGCAGAAATCCCGCGTGGTGAGGCCGGTGGGCCATCTGTCGAGGTGCGCGGCGCGGTCCCGGAAGCGGGACACTGCGTCCTCGGGGATGCCGAGGCTGTCGAACAGTTCGCCGAACCTGGACTGGTAGCGTCGCTGCACCTTCTCCTCCGAGAAGGACACGAGCCGCTGCAGAAAGCCCTCGCTGTCCCCATTCCCGGGCCAGTCCACCGGGAGCGGCGGGAGCGACCCGGCCGGCACGGCCGCGATCCGGCGCATGACTTTGGCAATGCGTCTCAGCAGCGTGTCGCTGAGGGCCTTCTTGCCGCGCGGGTGGAGGTAACCGAGCGGTTCGCCCGGTACATAGGCGTGGAGGGCGGAGTTCCAGCCGTGGCGAATCAGGGGCTTAGGGACGTTGGGGACGTACTCGTGCACGGCCTCGAGCAGGCTGTACTCGTCCGGCCAGAGACGCGGAACCACCTCGAGGGTGCGCTGCGGGGTCCGGAACTTGGCCTTCTCGGTGCCCTCGGGCACGGAGACCCGACGGGCCAGGGAACTCCCCAGCGGGACCACGACGTTCACGTTGTGGTGGCCGCGCAGGACCTCTCGCCCCGCGGAGAATCGACGGCGTGCTTCGAGCCGGATCTGGCGGGGCCATTCAGTGGGGACCCAGAGGTGCTGGGTCGGGGTAACGGTCGACATCGGGCACCGGGCGGCATGTGAGGGCGGGCGTGCGGATGAGTGAGGCTAGCGCAGGTCCGTGCGGTGCCTCGGTCGACGGCGGGTTCTGTCCGCTCATACGTCACCTGGTGTGAATTCCTGGGCGATCGTGTCCCACAGGGAGTCAAACCATTGCTGCAACTCGGTAACCATAGCGGTGTCCGATCCGCTGGGGTTTCCTGGGCGTGCCGAGAAGGGGAACAGTGTCGTGTCGATCCCCATGACGTCGTAGATCTCCAGCTCGGTGCCCTTGTCCAGCACCGTACGGGGAACCACCCGGTAGAACCCGAGCAGGGCGTCTTTCCCGTTGAGCAGATAGAGCTTGTGCGACGGTGTCAGCGGGATTGTCTTGAACTGCACGTTGACGTTCGGGACGAGTCCGCGTTCGACCATGGCGAAGAGTGAGTGCTGCAGGGCCGTCGCGTGCAGGTTGATCAGCCTGTGCAGCCGGCCGAGCGGGCGCTCGTCCTCGGGATCCTCGACCATGCGGGGCAGTGCGAGCTCAGTACCCGGCGCGGGCACCAGCAGCCGTGCCCTGATCGACTCGGGCGGCGAGACCTCGCCCGACTGCATGGCGATGGTCACCTGTGCGACCGCGCTGTTCAGCGTCTCGGTGGTGAGCGAGAGGGTGTCCAGCGTGACGTGCCGGGAGCGGAAGGCGGACGTTATGCGGTCGGCGAGCGCCGCACCCGCCGCCTGAGGCTGCAGCGGGGCGACGGGCGGCTCGGCCTGCTGCTCCGCCACCCGCGGCGGTGCCCCCTGAGTCACGTTGTCCAGCAGTTCCTCGTCCTTGAGTAGATCCAGCGCCTGGCGGACGGCGGCGCGCTCGACGCCGAACTCCTTCATCAGCTTGGCCTGGGTGGGGATCTGCTGGCCGGGGCGGTAGCCCTCGTGACCGGTGCGGATGCGCTCGCGCAGCGCTGCGGCGACACGGTCCTTCGGCCGTGCCCTGCCGTTTGCCTGGCCGTTGCTCGCCTCCACGAGCCAACAGTATAACTTCGGGCCATTCAATGGGAGTTACTAGCCAACAGTTTTCGCCGTCAGCCAACCGGGCAGTAAGTACTCAGGAGTTGGCTGACCAACTTCCCGGACTTGGTCAACACGGTCCGAGTTGGTCAAGAGCCGCTCCAAGTTCTCCCCGCCCGTCCAACGGCGTACGGGCGGCTCCGCACGGCGCATCTTTCAGCGGTGGACGAGGAGGGGGACCACTATGCCGAAATTCGCGATCGCCATGGCGGCGTTGGTCATCGCATTCGACCGGCTCGTCGAGACGAAGTACGGAACCATCGGGGTCGCGGGACTCACCCTGATGATCATCGGCATCAAGTCGAAGAACGCCACCTGCAGCATCGCCGGCGGCGCGATGCTCGCAGCGGTCATCGCTCAGCCAGCCGGCTGAGCGGGTGGGCCGCCCAGGGGGTGGGGGCGATGGTCTTCCTGGCCCTCGCGCTGATCGTCGTCGTCGCGCTGTCTGACGAGGACTGCTGTCTCGGATGTCTGGGGATGCTGCTGATCATCGGTTTTCTGTGGTGGTTCAGCGGCCACTGAGACACCGCCGCCCGAGCTGCGGAGGGGGCAGCTCGGGCGGCGCGTGGAGGATTCGGACCGTGTCGCCTCGTGCGTCAGAACACGTCCGGGCACCAAGGCCGGCGCGGCGTGCGGAACAGCAGGTCTGTGCGGGCCGCCGCTCCCGGGGTGTTCTCCGTGACGCGGCCCAGGGCCGTGAGGCGGACCGCGGACTCGTCGCCGAGGTAGAGGGTGCCCAGTTCGGAGACCGGGAGGGTCAGGTCCGCCGAGCGGGTGGTGGGGGTGCAGGAGGCGGTCGGACCGTCCGTCGTGAGGAGGTAGCGGCCGCCGGAGAGGTTCTTCGGGTCGTCGAGTTCGAGCACCAGCTCGCCCGGGGCGCCGTAGGCGCGGGCCTCGAGGAAGCGGGGCGTGTCCAGCGGGCGGATCCAGAGGTAGTCCGCGTGGGAGTGGACGCGGGCCGCGCGGGGGTCCGGCAGGAGGAGGGGGAGGAGGTCGTCCGGGGCGCGGTAGCCCGTCTTGAGCTTGGCCACCCAGTCGATCGAGCAGAGGTAGTGCCACAGGGCGCGCTCCGCCGCGGGGGTGGTCGCGATGAGCTTGCCGACTTTGGCCTCGCAGTAGGGGAGCTTGGAGCGCCAGTCCTGGTTGTCCGTCGTGTACGACACGAGGCCCTCGGGTTCGCCGTCCGCGGAGCGGTACAGGGCGTAGTACGGCTCCTTCCACGTACGCGCCGCGGAGCGGATCTCGCCGGTCCACTCCTGCCACCAGCGGGCGTCGCGGTCCACCGCGCCCGGGGTCTGGAGCCGGAACTTCTCGAACAGCGCCGGGCCCACGGTCCGCACCTCGTCGCCCGTGACCAGCTCCACCGTGCCGCCGTCCGCGGGGCCGGCGTAGCGCGGGTCGAGGCCGGTGCGGGGGATGTCGACCTCCCACTCCGTGACCCAGGTGGCGGGGCCGAAGCCGTGATGGCCGTAGATCGGGTACTCGGCGGCGATCAGCGTGGCGGCGATCTCGCCGCGCTCCTTCGCCGCCGTCAGGTCGTTCGCCATCATGCGCGTGAGCAGGCCGCGGCGGCGGTGGGTGGAGGTGACCGTGACGTTGGAGACCGCCGTGGCGGGGATCGACGTACCCCCGGGCACGGTCAGTTGCTGGGCGAAGCTGCGGAACGTACCCACGCAGCGCTTGCCGTCCCAGGCGCCCTGGGTGCGGTTCAGGTCGATCGTCTGCAGACGTTTCTCGACGTCCTCCGGGTGGACGACGGGTTCGCCGAGGAAGCCGACGGCCATGGCTCGGTGCCACTCGGCGGCTTCGTCTTCGGTCAGGGTGCGGATGGCGACATCGGTCATGGGGGCACGCTATGCGGACACGCGAGCAGGCGTCGCGTGCTTTTCGCGGCGGGGGTTCGGTCGGCCTCTGTTACGGCGGGTCTCTCCCGTTTACGGCGACTCGTTTACGGGGCCCATTAGGGCGGACGCGACCCCCGCCACCTCAGAACGCCGCCCGGATCTCCCCCACCACCTCCCCGCCCCCGTACAGCGGTGACTCCGCGAGGCGGGCCAGTACCGGGGAGGTCACGCCCAGTTGCCGCAGGGCCGACGCCAGGACCGGGCCCACCGCCCGTCCGCCGCCGTCCTCGATCTTGAACGCCAGGGCGCGGCCGTCCGGGAGCGCCAGCGCCTGGCAGGCCTCCGCGCCGATCTTCGCCAACGTGCCGGGGACGGCCCGCATCAGCCAGGTGTCCGAGCGGTGGGTGCCGGCGACGTACTCCGGGTGGGCGCGCATCGCGTCCGCCACGCGGCGCTCGGGCGTGCCGGGGTCGGCCAGGACGTACGAACGGAAGGCGCGGGCCAGGCCCGTGAGCGAGAGGGACATCAACGGGGCGCCGCAGCCGTCGACGCCGATGTGGGCGACGCGTTCGCCGGCCGCCGCCTCGACCGAGGCGAGGATCAGCTGCTGGAGGGGGTGGGACGGATCGCGGTACGTGGTGAGCGGCCAGCCGTTCGCGGCGCACGCGGCCAGCATCGAGGCGTGCTTGCCCGAGCAGTTCATCGCGACGCGGTCTCGGGGGCGGCCCTCAGCCAGATACGCGTCGCGCGCGTCCGGGTCCAGGGGGAGGTCGGGCGGGGTCTGCAGATCGGACTCGGACAGGCCCGCCTCGGCCAGCATCTTGCGGACCAGGTCCAGATGGAACGGCTCCCCGGAGTGGCTGGCGGCGGCGAGCGCCAGCCGTTCGCCCTCCAGGTCGAGGCCCGCGCGCAGTACGGCGGCGGCCTGCATCGGCTTGTTGCTGGAGCGCGGGAAGACGGGTGAGGCCACGTCCCCCAGTGCCAGCTCGACGCTGCCGTCCGCCGCCAGGATCACCAGCGAACCGCGGTGCCGGCTCTCCGTGAAGCCGGAGCGTACGGCCTCGGCGAGGACGGGGGGAGGGGTGTGGGGCGGGGGTGGAGTGTCAGTGGGGGCCGATAGCCTGGAAGGGGCTTGGCCCCCGGGAGGGCGGGGTATGTCCGGCGGGGTGTTCGGGTCGTCCGCGGTGGAGGTTGCGGGCATACGGGCCTTCCCTGCGCTTGCGTCAGCGGAGCAGGTCGTCGACCTGCGCTTCCCCCTCACGGTAACGCCGCGCGATCTCCGTGCTGCACTCGTCCGCCGTGCGCTGCAGCTGCTGGCGCCGGCGCGACACCCCCGACTCGTGGCGGGCGAGGTCCGCCAGGCCCCGCTCCAGCTCCTCGTCGGTACGGGCGGCCAGGTCGGACAGTTCGACCTCGCCGAGCATCCGCTCGGCCAGCTCCCGGTACTCCTCGCGCAGCGGCGTCCCCAGCGTCACATGGCGCGCCGAGGACGTCCGGCCGGTGGGGGCGTCGGTGAGGATCTCGGGGAGCCGGTCCAGGACCGGGGCGTGCGGGGAGCTTCGACGGGCCAGCTCGGCGCGCAGGATGTCGATACGGCCGTGCAGCAGCCGGCGTACGTACGACAGGTCCGCCTCCTCCTGCTGCGAGGCGCGCCGCAGTTCGCGGAGCTCGTCGAGGGAGAGTGCGCCCAGGCGCGCGCCGTGCGCGCTGTCCGCCAGGGGGGTGCGTGGAGCGGGCGGCCTCGGCGTGCGGCGAGAATCGGACTTGAGCATCGGCAGGTCCTCGGTACGCGCGGTCGGTACGGGACTCGGTGTATGCCCGGCGCCTGGTGAACTCATGCGTGTCTTCCGTCCCCTTCGTCCGGTTGACGCCATAGTCATACCTCCGGACACATGAGCATCGTGCCACTGCGGAGTGTCGCCATGCAGGGGGTCTGACTCCGAACGGCCCTCGGCGCACACGCGCGTAAAGGGGCGCGGGGGCGTGCGGGGCATGATGTCTGTCATGCGAGCTGTGGTTCAGCGGGCCGACGGGGCCCGGGTCGAGGTGGCGGGCGAGACGGTCGGCGAGTTCGTCGGCGAGGGGCTATGTGTGCTGGTGGGGGTCACGCACGACGACTCTCCGGCGAAGGCGGCGCAGATGGCGCGGAAGCTGTGGACGCTGCGGGTGCTGGAGGGGGAGAAGTCGTGTTCGGACTCCGGTGCTCCGCTTCTGGTCATCAGCCAATTCACGCTTTACGGTGACCCCCGGAAGGGGCGGCGGCCCACGTGGAACGCGGCTGCGCCCGGGGAGGTCGCGGAGCCTCTCGTCGATGAGGTCGTCGCGCAGTTGCGGGGGTTGGGGGCGGAGGTTCATACGGGGCGGTTCGGGGCGAGCATGCGGGTGTCTTTGACCAATAGCGGTCCTTTTACGGTGCTTGTGGAGATCTGAGCTCTTCGTGGTGCGGTCCGCTTCCGCGGGGGCTTCGCCCCCGGACCCCCTTGGTGGTGGTTGCGGGGGGTGGGGCTGGTGCGGGGCCGCTGCGCCCGCCCGTGCCGCCCCTCGGCGGCCCGACCGCCCGCAGCGCGCGTGCGTTCCGCGCCGCGTTGCAGCCGCGGGGAGCGTGCGTGCGTTCCGCGCCGCGTTTCAGCGCCGGCAGCGTGCGTGCGCCCTGCGAGGTGCTGCGACCGCCGCAGCGTGCGTCCCGCGCCGTGTTGCAGCCGCCCGCAGCGTGCGTGCGTCCCGCGAGGTGTTGCGACCGCCCGCAGCATGTGCGCGTCCCGCGCCGCGATGCAGCCGCCCGCAGCGTGCGTGCGTCCCGCGAGGTGTTGCGACCGCCCGCAGCATGTGCGCGTCCCGCGCCGCGATGCAGCCGCCCGCAGCGCGCGAGCGTCCCGCGAGGTGCTGCGGCGGGCCGGAGCGGCCTGCGTCCCGCGCCGCGTTGCGGCCGGCTGCGATGCCCGTCCAGCGTCGGTGCCCGTCCCTCACCCCCGAGGCTTCGCCCTTGTCCAGCCGGGTTTTCCGGGGGGCATCCCCGGAAAACGCAGCACCCCGGGCGCGGATCCCCTATGATCCCGCGGTGTTCGATTCTGTGGGGGTGGGGGCGCCCGAGTTCAGGGCGTTGGTCAACTTTCCTGAGCTGGGGCGGCTGCGTGGCGCCGTGACCGGGCGGGACTGGGCGACCGTGCGGGCGTATGTGGGCGAGCTCGGGGAGCCCGATCTGCAGGCGGTCGCCGCGAAGACCGTGGCCGAGACGCCCGGTGCCGAGGAGTTCCTGGTCGGGGTCAGCGGGCGGGACAAGGGCGACGTGCTGGCCCGGACGCTGCTGGCCGGGACGCTGGTCCACGTCGGGTGGGGGATCCGGACCGGGGCGCGGGCCAAGGACGTGTCCGCCGACCGGTTCACCCGGTTCTTCGGCTATCTGCGCCGTGCCGAGCGCCTGCTCATCGACGTGTGCGCCGAGGACCCGGCGAACGCCCTCGCCTGGCTGCACCGCATCACGACCGCCCGCGGCCTGCAGCTGGGTGCGAGCGAGGCGCGGCGGCGCTACGAGCGGGTCGCCGAACACCACCCGCACTTCTACTCCGCGCAGTCGCAGCTCCTGCAGCAGCTGTGCCCGAAGTGGAGCGGCACCTGGCAGGAGGCGCACGGCTTCGCCAACGAGTGCGCGGCCGCCGCCCCGCCCGGCAGCCTGTCGCCGCTGCTGGTCGCCGAGGCGCACCTGGAGCACTACGCGGACCGGGACGGCCCCTCGTACGACCTGACCGGCCCCGCCGCCCAGCGCGAGCTGACGGAGGCGGTGCACCGCACGGTGATGCACGACGGGTTCCGGGCCGACTTCCACTGGATCTACGCCCACGGGCTCTTCGCGTGCCTGTACTCCGTGGCCGAGGATCCGCAGAAGGCCGCCTGGCACTTCCGGCAGCTCGGCAACCGCGGCAGCGAGGCACCGTGGGACCGGCTGTACGGCGATCCGGTGGCGGCGTACACGCGGCAGCGCAGGGCCGCGCTGGGGAGGGGCTGAGCGATGGCGATCCGGCACACAGGAGGAAGCGGCCGCGACGGCGTCCGCGAGACGGTCGTGCAGGGTGTGCGGACCGTGCTCGCCGCCCGTCCCGGGCCGGTGGGCGCCGGGCTCTTCTTCCGCGTCGGGCGGGCCGACGAGACGCTGGCCACCAGCGGCCTGACGCATCTCGTCGAGCATCTCGCGCTGTACGAGAGCGGGCTGGGCGAGGGCCACTACAACGGGGCCACCGCAGCCTCGTACACCCACTTCCACGTCCAGGGCGGCGAGCGGGACGTCGTCGCGTACCTCAACGGGGTCTGTGCCGCCCTCGCCGACCTGCCGTTCCCGCGGCTGGAGACCGAGAAGGAGATCCTGCGCACCGAGGAGGCCGGCCGCGGCGCGGGCGCCAACCGGCGGCTGCCCCTGTGGCGTTACGGCGCCCGCGGCTACGGTCTGGTCAGCTACCCCGAGATGGGTCTGCCCCGGCTGGACGCGGCCACCGTGCAGAGCTGGGTACGCACCTGGTTCACCCGGGAGAACGCCGTCCTGTGGATCACCGCCGACGAGGTCCCCGCGGGTCTCGACCTCTCGCCGCTGCCCTCCGGCACCTGGTACGGCACCCCGGCGGTCACCTCGGCTCTGCCGCAGTCGCCGGCGTATCTGGAGGGCGACGAGGGCGGCGTGGTCCTCGACACCGTGGTGCGCCGATCCGGCGCCGCCACCCTGTACGCCGAACTGCTCGGCCGCGAGCTCTTCCGGGACCTGCGGAAGAAGGGCGGCTACTCGTACACCGCCGCCGCCGACTACTCGCCGCGCGATGCCGACCACGCGACGGTCACCGCCCTCGCCGACGCCCTGCCGGACAAGCAGGACGCGGTCCTCGGCGGCTTCGTGGACGTACTGGCGCGGATGCGGGTGGGCACGCTGGCGCAGGAGGACCTGGCCGCGGTGAGGGAGAGCGCGCTGGCCGTCCTCGACATCCCCGACGTCGGCGCCGCCCGGCTGCCGTCGTACGCCCTGAACCTGCTCCACGGCCACCGCAACCAGAGCGTCGCCGACCTGCGGCGCGAGCTGGATCGGGTGACGCTGCGCGACGTACGGGCGGTCGCCGAGGAGGCCGCGGCGGCGGCGCTGCTGCAGGTGCCGCGGGGGCGGGACGCGGAGTGGGCGGGCTTCGTCCAGGCGCCGGTGTCCTCGCTGGACGTGGTGAACGGCGAGCGCTATCCGGCGGTCGCGGAGGACGGCGTCTGGCTGGTCGTCGGGCCCGACGGCGTGAGCCTGGTGACGCCCGGGGGCGCGGCCACGGTGCGGTTCGCGCAGTGCGCGCTGATGGCGGCGGTGCCGGACGGGGCGCGGCGGCTGACGGGGTACGACGGGATCGCGCTGGCCGTGGAGCCGACGCTGTTCCGGATGCCGATCGAGCTGATCGCGTCGATCGACCGGATGGTGCCGCCGGAGTGCGTCGTACGGGAGCCCCCGCGGGCCGCGGCCGACATACCGCAGCCCGCGAAGACCAGACAGTCGTCGGGGTTCTTCGGACGGCGCCGGTGAGCCGGCGAGAGCCTCAGGGCGCGACCACGATCTCCTGCGACGCCGCCGTCGTCCCCGCCAGCAGCGGTGCGTCCGGGTCCGTGTTCCGCTTCACCAGCGCCAGCGCGATCGGCCCCAGCTCGTGGTGCCGGGCGGACGTCGTGACGAACCCGAGCGGCCGGCCCTCGGCGCCGTCGGACGCCAGCCGGACGGGTGCGCCGTGCTGCGGCAGATGGACCTCGCTGCCGTCGAGGTGGAGGAAGACCAAGCGGCGCGGCGGCCGGCCCAGGTTCTGCACCCGGGCGACGGTCTCCTGGCCGCGGTAGCAGCCCTTCTGCAGATGCACCGCCGAGCCGATCCAGCCGACCTCGTGCGGGATCGTGCGGTGGTCGGTCTCGCGCCCCAGCCGCGGCCGGTGCTGCTCGACGCGCAGCGCCTCGTACGCCAGCACGCCCGCCGGGGGGCCCGCCCCGTCGGCGAACGCCTTCAGCTCCGTACGGGGCAGGAACAGGTCCCGGCCGTACGCCGTCTCGCGGACGACCACGCCCTCGGGGACGGGGGCGATCGAACCGGCCGGGAGATGGACCACGGCGTAGTCGGCCGTACGGTCCGCGAGCTCCACCCGGTAGAAGAACTTCATCGACTCGAAGTACGTGAGGAGCGCCTCCTGCGTGCCCGGCTCGACGTGCGCCCACACCGTCTCGCCGTCGTCCACGAGGTACAGCGCGTGCTCGACGTGCCCGTTCGCCGACAGGACCAGGGCCTCCGTGGCGACGCCCGGTTGCAGGCCCTCCACGTGCTGGGTGATGAGCAGGTGCAGCCAGCTGAGCCGGTCGGGGCCGGAGACGGTGAGGACGCCGCGGTGGGACAGGTCGACGAAGCCCTCACCGGCGGCGAGGGCGCGCTGCTCGCGGTAGAGCTCGCCGTAGTGCGCGGCGACACCTTCGTCGGGGGCCTCGGCCGCCACGGCTCCGGGCAGGGAGAGCAGAGGGGACGGTTGCGCGTTCATACGTTCAACACTACGGCGCCGCCGCGGAGCATTTCGCACAGCGGCCGAAGATGGCGAAGTGCTTGAGGTCGGTCTCGAAGCCGAACGTCTCCCGCAGGGTGTCCGCGAACGGCTGCGCGACCGAGACGTCGGCCTCCGTCACCTCGTCGCAGTCCCGGCAGACCAGGTGCAGATGGTGGTGGCGGTCGGCGAGGTGGTAGGTCGGCGCCCCGTGGCCCAGATGGGCGTGGCTGACCAGCCCGAGCTCCTCGAGCAGCTCCAGGGTGCGGTACACGGTGGAGATGTTCACCCCGGCCGCCGTCTTGCGCACCTCGCACAGGATGGCGTCCGGGGTCGCGTGCTCCAGGGTGTCGACGGCTTCGAGCACGAGCTGGCGCTGCGGCGTCAGCCGGTAGCCCCGCTGCCGCAGGTCGGCCTTCCAGTCCGTGGTCTCCACAGGCCCCAGTGTAGGTACTGCGGCCGGAACGGGATCAGCGCGAGAGCCGGAGCCGGTCAGCGGAAGAACGCGATGCCGTCGTCCGGCAGGTCCTCGTCGGAGTCGGACGCGGCGAGGTTCTGCGCGACCTCGCGCAGGTCGACGACCTTCTTCAGCTGGGCGGACATGTACGGCCGCAGCTCGACCTCGGGCGTGGCCTTCTCGCCGACCCACATCAGGTCGCCCTTGACGTAGCCGTAGAGCCGCTTGCCGCCGGAGTACGGGGGCGCGTCCTCGGACCGGGCGATCGCGTCGGTCACCAGGTCGATCTGGGGCTTGCCCTCGGCCAGCACGCCGTCCCAGTGCTCGGCGACGCCCGCGTCGCGGACCATCACGACCTCGACCGCGCGGTCCTTGCCGATCCGCCAGTAGCCCGTCTCGGACTCCAGGGGCCGGACCTTGTTGCCCTCGGCGTCGAGGACCCACGTGTACGACGTGTACGCCAGGAAGTCCCGGCCGTCGTGGCCGAAGACGACCTCCTGGCCGAAGTTGCACTTCTCGTCGCCGGGGAAGTCGAAGACGCCCGCGCCCTCCCAGGTCCCCAGCAGGAACGCCAGGGGGACGAGATCGGGGTGCAGGTCGGAGGGGATCTCGATCATGTCAGCGCTGGCCCTGGTACAGCTTCATCACGGCGAGGCCAGCGAAGCCGAGGGTGGCGACGGCGACAAGGACAAGCAGGATCTCGAAGAACAGAATCACGTGCGCGCTCCTCCGAGCGTCATCGACTGGCGAACACCGCCGAGTCTAGTGGGCGGCGCGACGCGGGGCGCGCCGAGGTGGCGCACCCCGCGCCGGGTGCCTGCGGGACCGGGTGTCCGCCGGGCCTGTTGCCCGCGGGACCGGGTGCCCGCCGGGTCAGCCGAGCAGCTGGTGCTGCAGGATCACCGTCTGCTGGAACGGGACCTTCGCCGCCCCGTCGGCCTTCTCCTGTACGACCAGCCCGATCGTGTCGCCCGCGACCACGTACGCCTGGCGGGCGTGCGTCTTGCCGTACGGCTTCTCCTCGTCGTAGACGTACAGGTCGACGCCGTCCAGCCGGGCCGAGGCCGGCCAGCTCTCGTCGAGCACCGTGTTCGGCGCGGCCTCGAGCTCCAGGGCGGCGCTGATGCCGCCGCTGAGCACCTCGTCGTAGTAGTGGTCGGCGAGGGCGCCGGTGTTGAACTGCAGCAGGTAGATCTGCGTCCGGGTGCCGTCCGGCATGGTCCAGGCCCGCGCGGCGATGTGCCGTACGGCGTCGTCCCGGAGCGCCTGGCGGACGGTGGAGCGGTCGTCCTCGGCGTACACGGTGGCGAAGTCGGCGGAGGAGATCCAGCCGTCCTTGATCTTGACGGACGGGTCCTCCTTGCCGTCCGCGGGCAGCGGCAGCAGGAGTTTGCGCAGGTCGGCGTAGTGCACGGCGGCCGGGTTCGGGCCCGCCTCCAGGGGCTTGGGGGCGCCGTGCGGGAGGGCGGGAAGCTTCAGCTCGGGGTAGTCCCAGCGGCCGTCGCTCTTCGTGGACAGCAGCGGCAGGTCGTTCCGCTCGGCCTTGGTGATCCCGTAGCCGACGCCGCCGGCGACGCCCGCGAGGACCACGACGGCGGCCGTCCAGGTGAGCACGGCCCGCAGCGCCCGGCGCGGCGGCCGGGGCGGGGCGGGGGGCTGCCAGAGGGGCTGCTGCCCGCCGTACGTGCCGCCGGGAGGCGGCGGCGGGTACGCGCCGGGCTGGGTCTGCTGCGGGTACGGGCCCTGCTGGGCGTACGCCGGGGGCTGCGGCTGATACGGCTGGGCCTGGTGCGGCTGGGCCTGGTGCGGCGCGGGCTCGTAGGAGGGCGAGCCTCCCATGGTCGGCTCGGTCATGCCGCCTCTCCCGGGGATTCGATGTAGTCGAGCTGCTTCTTCAGCAGCGCCGCCGCGGCCTTCTTGTCCAGCGGCTTCGTGCCGTACGCGGTGAAGCTGACGAGGATGTCGTCCCTTTCCGCGATGCAGTCCATGACCTGCAGCTTGTCGCCCGACTCGCCCTTCAGGACGAAGCACTTGGCGTCCTTGTAGCCGCTGATCGACGGCCCCTTCGTGCTGCCGATGCGCTGGTTGAGCCGCGTCTCGAAGGAGACGTAGTCGTGCACGGCCCGCTTGCTCATCTGCGCCAGCTGGATCTCGACGACGAGCTCCGAGCCCTCGGTGTACGAGCGCATCGCCAGCCCGTCGAGCTTCATCCGGTCGACGTACTTGCCGAACTCGCGGCGCTCGCTGCGCGGCAGTCCGCGGCCGCTCTGCTTGAACAGGGCGACGGCCTGCTTGCTGCTCATCTCGGCGTCGTTGCCGAACTCGGCGATGTCCGGCCCGCCGTAGTAGCCGTCCGGCACGGGCAGCAGCTTCTTGCCGAGCCCGGTGTGGGCGGTGAGCGCGTCGCCCGCCTTGTCGTCCTTGTCGGCGGCCGGCCGCTGCCAGATCTTCGTCGGGGCCGTGCGGTCGGCCTTGTCCGCCTGCAGATAGGTGTACGTCAGCCCGCCGCCGGCGGCGCCGAGCACGAGGACCGCGCCGAGCACGAGCGCGAGGCGCCCGCCTCGCCGCCGGGGGGCGGCGGGGGGCTCGGGGGCGCCGGGCGGGGGCTGGGGCGGGGGCTGGTGGGCGTACGGGGGCTGGGGCTGGGGCTGCTGGGGCGGTGCGGCCTGGTGGGGCTGCCCGGTCTGCTGGGGCTGTCCCGCCTGGTGCGGCTGTCCGGCCTGCTCCGGTGCGAGGAAATCGTCGTAACTCACAGCCGCTCCAGCTGCTTCTTGGCCAGGGCCATGGCTTCCTTCTTGCTGACCTTCTTCGTGTCCGCGAAGTGGATCTCCATCACCACGTCGCCGACCCGCCCGATCGCCACCGCCTCCCACAGCGGTTCGTAGCCCGGCTCGACGTCCGGGCTGTCGTAGATGAACAGCCGCGCGTTGCCGGACCCCGGCACGGGCGTGCCCTCGTTTCCGGCCCAGTCCGAGTCGGGGAGGTAGGACTGCTGGTCCTCGACGTACTGGGCGGCGCCCGAGGACTCGTGCTCGTGGAACTGGATCAGCTGGACGACCACGGCGTGCCCCGCGTACCGGGTCCAGGCGGTCATGGCGGTGCGCCGGTAGCCGCTCTCCAGCATGTTCTGGAACATGTAGTCCGGGTCCTCGAAGTTGTCGGCGAACTCGTACACCGACATCCAGCCGCCCTCACCGGGCAGGAAGTCCGGCTTCGTGGTGCCCTTCGGCACGGACACGAGCAGCTTGCGCAGATCGCCGCCCGTCTTCACCTGGTGGTCGTGCGCGGCGTCCAGCGGCCCGGGGTCCTTGCCTGCGGCCAGCGGGGCCGGGTACTTCAGGCCGGGCTGGGAGAGCGGCGGCAGCGCGGTGGGCGGCTCGTCCGCCTGTACGTGGTAGCCGTAACCGACCCCGCCGACGAGGCCCAGCAGCGCGGCGGCGGCCAGCAGCAGCGCGAGCCGCCCCCGGCGGCGCGGCGGCGCGGGCGGCTGGGGTTCCGCGGCCGGCGGCACGGCCGCGTACGACGGCTCCTGGGCGCCCCCGGCCCAGCCCTGGGCCGGCGCCGACGGCTGGGCGACCGGCTCCTCGATCCGGGCGAGCCGGGTCGTGGGCGGGTCGTCCGCCGACCGCGGATCGCCGCCGAAGGCGTTCCAGCTGCTGCTTTCTTGGTTCGACTCCACGAGTTCCCCTGTCGACGTCACCGTGGGCGACTTGCCGGACGGCGGACGGCACGCGCTTTCATGCCGTCATCCGTACAGCGATCAAACGTTTGAATCCGTCACCCGCGCACTGGCACGACTCCCCGGCCGGTCGAATGGTTGTACGTAACACGCGGGCTTCTCGCTACGGCCCCCCACGCCCCCGCGCTACGGCGGAGGTCCCGGCTCCGGTACGGCCGGTGCCTGTGTCCGCGTACGCCCTAGAGTGGCCCCATGGCTGCTCGGAACAAGCTCGTGATCAAGGTGACGGCGGGGGCCGACGCCCCCGAACGCTGCTCCCAGGCGTTCACGGTGGCGGCGGTCGCCGCGGCCAGCGGGGTGGAGGTCTCGCTCTGGCTGACGGGCGAGTCCTCGTGGTTCGCCCTCCCCGGCCGCGCCGCGGAGTTCGACCTCCCGCACGCCGCCCCGCTCCCCGACCTCATCGACGGCATCCTGGCCGGCGGCCGCATCACGCTGTGCACGCAGTGCGCGGCGCGGCGGGAGATCGGGGAGAAGGACGTGCTGGAGGGGGTGCGGATCGCGGGAGCGCAGGTGTTCGTGAGCGAGATCATGGGGGAGGGGGTCCAGGCCGTCGTGTACTGACGGCCGGGACCCGGTTCCCCTTGCCCGCGGGGCGGCCGGCGATCAGGTCAGGAGCTGGCTCTGCAGGATCACCGTCTGGTGGAACGGGACGGCGGGGGCGGCGCCCGCCCTGTCCTGCACCACCATGGCCAGGACGTCGCCCGCCTGGAGATAGGCCTGGCGGACGTGGACCTTCGCCGGCTCCTCCTCGTCGAGGACGGTCGCCAGGACGGGCTCCGGGGAGCTGTCCCCGTCGTACACGTCGTCCGTGACCGCGTCGCCCTGCTCGATCAGCATCGAGCTCTGACTCTGGAACACGCCGGTGGTGAGTTCGTTGACCGTCGTGTCGTTGCCGAAGCGCAGCAGGTAGATCCGGGTGCGGGTGCCGTCGGGCATGGTCCAGCCGGTGGCCGCGATGTGCTTGAGCCCGACCTCCCTGAGCTGTTCGACGATGTCCTTGCGCCTGTCCTCCTGGAAGGCCGCGGCGAACGAGGTGAGCGGCAGCCACCCGCCCCGCCCCGGTAGCTCCTTGTCCGTCTTGGCACCCCTGGGCGCGGGCACCAGCAACGTCCGGAGGTCGGCGTGGTGGATCCGGGCCAGGTTGGACGCCGCGAACGGGCCCGGCGTGCCCTTGGGCAGCGCGGGAAGCTTCAGCGCCGGATACTCCCAGCGCCCGTCGGACTCGGTGGCGAGCCCCGGCAGGTCGGTGCGCTCCTTCTCCGTGACGGCGTACGCCGTACCGGCTGCCGCCGCGGCGAAGGCGAGCACGGCGCACGTCCACCGGGCCACTGCGCGCAGCACCCGGCGGGGCTTGCGGGGCGCGGCGGGCCCGCCCGTGAGCGGCGGCTCGGTGTCCGGCTCCGTGCGGGCCGGTTCCTCGACTGGGGGCTGTTCCATCTGGATCCCGGTCATGCCTTCTCCCCGTCCGTGACGCGGTCGAGCTGGGCCTTGAGCATGGTGGCCACCGCCTTCCGGTCGATCTTGCGTGGGCCGTACGCGGTCAGCGTCACCAGCACGCCGCCCTTGGCCGCCGTGCAGTGCAGGACGTCCTGCTTCTCCCAGGTGTCCTTGGGGGCGAAGGCGCAGACCGCGTTCTTGTAGCCCTTGATCTTCGGACCGGGGGGCAACGAGTCCCAGACGTCGACGAGTGCCTTCTGGAACCGCTCGGCGTCCTTCGCCGCCTTCTCGGACATCTGGGTCAGCTGGATCTCCACCACGAGATCCGAGCTCTTCCCGGCGTACGAACGCATCGCCTGGCCCTGGATCTTCTGCTTCTCCACGGCCTTGACGTACTCGCGGCGCATTTTGCCCGGGAGGCCGCGGGCGCCCTGCTTGAGCAGGGCGAGGGCCTGCTTGCCGGTCAGTTCGGTGTCGTTGCCGAACTCGTCGATGTCCGGTCCGGGCCGGTAGTTGTCGCCGACCGGCAGCAGCAGCTTGCCGACGCCGGTGTGGCTGGCGCCGGGGGCGCCGTCGGCGGACTTCCGGGTCTTGTCGCTCTTGCGCCAGTAGGTGGTCGGGGCCTTCTTGTCGGCCGTGTCCACATAGTTCGCGGTGTGCGCGACACCACCGCCGACCGCGCCCAGCACGACCACGGTGGCGAGCACGGGCACCAGCAGACGCAGGCGGCGGCGCGGTGCGGCGGGCTCGCCGGGCGGGGTGGTGTGGTCCCCGGGGGCCGGGGGAGTCTCCGGGGCCGCGAGTTCGTCGTTCACAGGCGCTCCAATTGCTGCTTGGCGACCTTCATGATCTGGGCGCTGCTGATCGGCTTCGAATCGGAGATGAAGACCAGCATCACCACGTTGCCCCGGCGGGCCACGGCGCGAGCCTCGTAGTACGGCAGGTAGCCGGGCTCGCGCTGCGGCTTGTCGAGAACGAAGGCCTGCCCGGTGGCCGAACCCGGGATGGACT
This sequence comes from Streptomyces sp. NPDC051940, assembly GCF_040680895.1. Taxonomy (NCBI): domain Bacteria; kingdom Bacillati; phylum Actinomycetota; class Actinomycetes; order Kitasatosporales; family Streptomycetaceae; genus Streptomyces; species Streptomyces sp. NPDC051940. Next base: position 28,345 of record NZ_JBFAXR010000045.1, read on the forward strand.
TGGCCCTGGAGTGCTCCCAGTCACCGTTCCGCAGGGCTTCCAGCTGCCCGTCGGCGTAGCCGCGCGCACCCTGGGCGAGCTCGTCCCGGAACTGCACGAGCCAGACGTCGGTCTCCTGGTGGCCGCGCTCCCACTCGCGGATCGCGCAGCGCTGAAACCCCGCGTCGAGATGGTGCTCGAACGCCCACTCGGGGTCCTTCCAGTGGTCGGCGACCTCGTAGGCCGGCAACCACGCGCCCGCCTTCGGGTTCCCGGCCTGCAGCCGTGACCCCTTGGGCATCGGAAGCAGCAGCTTGCGCAGGTCACCCTTCGCCTTGTCGCGCGGCGCGTCCTCCCCGCTCACCACCGCCGCCTCGTCCACCCCGAGCTTCGCCTGCGCCAGCGGCGGCAGGGGGGTCGGCTCCAGGTCGGCCTGCGTGACGTACCCCTGGCACACGCCCGCGACCGCGCCCAGCACGAGTGCGCACGCGATGAGCAGCGTCGTCTTCCCGCGCCGCCGGCGCGGCGCGGCGGGATCCGGCAGCGACGGCTGCGCCGGGTCCTGCGCCGCGGGCGGCAGCGGGGGCGGAACGGGTGCGTGCGGGAGGGGTGCGGCCGGTGCCTCGGCGGCCGTGGCGGTCTCCTCCGGGCCGGGCGGTTCGCCCTCGTCGGGCGGGGTTTCCACCACCGCCGCGTCCTCCGGAGCAGCCGCCTCCCCGGCGTCCGCCTCCGGGTCCTGTCTGTGATCCACTACATCCCCCACGGGTTACGTGATCCTGTCAATGTGGCGGGGATGACTCCCCAGTGATCCAAATGGTTGTACGAGTCACCAAAGCCGTTGCGACCCCGAACACGCACGCCGGGGGGCGGCCACGCCCCGGGCCCGCCCGGGTCAGCCGTCGACCCGCTCCGCCGTGTCCGGCTCGGACCGCGCTGCGAGGGTGCCCGTCCACGCCGCGACGCACGAGGCGAACAGCGCGTACACCTGGCCGAGCGCGAGCCCGGCGAGGAAGCCGGCGAAGCCGACGACGTACAGCAGCGCGCCGGAGCGTCGCCGGCCCCCGGTGCGCCAGGCGCTGCCGAGCGCTCCCTTGCGGGAGTCGTGCACGAGCGCCAGCGTCAGCGCGGCCGCCATGAGAAGGACGAACGGAAGCGGGACGGCAGGGATCCGGCCGGAGAGGTTCCTGTCCTGCAGGACGGAGTGCGATCCGGTGACGATCGCCCCCGCACCCGCGACCGTGAAGACCCCGCCGACCACGCGGAGGAAGCGCACCGACCCGCGCGGCGCCTCCTCGGCCTGGTCGGGCCGCGCCTTCGCGAGCCTGCGCGCCAAGCCGCGGAAGTCGATCGCCACCGCCAGCGAGAACGGCGTCGCCAGCAGCCCCCACAACAGCGTGTAGACCCCGTAACCCGCGTCCCCCGCCGCGATCTCCATCCCGTCCCCCCACCCCTCCGCGCGGCCCCGCGGCCGCGGCGACGCGAGTGTGGCACCGGCCGCGGAGACGGAGCAGGGGCGCATCCGGCAAGCGGATGCACCCCTGGGCTGCCGGGTCGTGGCAGCGGGGCTCAGCCCTCCGCCACCGGCGCCGCGAACTGCGCGTCGTACAGGCGCGCGTACGCGCCGCCCGCCGCGAGGAGTGAGTCGTGTGTGCCCTGTTCCACGATGTCGCCGTGTTCCATCACGAGGATCACGTCCGCGTCGCGGATCGTCGACAGGCGGTGGGCGATCACGAACGACGTGCGGCCGGTGCGCAGTTCGGCCATCGCGTGCTGGATGAGGACCTCCGTACGGGTGTCGACCGACGACGTCGCCTCGTCCAGCACCAGGATCGCCGGCTCCGCCAGGAACGCCCGCGCGATGGTGATGAGCTGCTTCTCGCCCGCCGAGACGCCCGTGCCCTCATCGTCGATCACCGTGTCGTAGCCGTCGGGGAGGGTCCGTACGAAACGGTCGACGTGGGTCGCCCGCGCCGCCTCGACGATCTTGTCCATCGACGTGCCGGACGGCGCCCCGTACGCGATGTTCTCCGCGATCGTCCCGCCGAACAGCCAGGTGTCCTGCAGCACCATCCCGATCTGCGCGCGCAGCTCGTCCCGCGACATCGTCGCGACGTCCACCCCGTCGAGGACGATCCGGCCGCCGTTGACCTCGTAGAAGCGCATCAGCAGATTGACGAGCGTCGTCTTGCCCGCGCCCGTCGGCCCCACGATCGCGACCGTGTGGCCCGGCTCCACCGCCAGCGACAGATCGCGGATCAGCGGCTTCTCCGGGTCGTACGAGAAGGACACGCGCTCGAAGGACACCTGCCCCCGCACCCGGTCCGGTCGCGCCGCGTCCACCGGGTCCGGCTCCTGCTCGCCCGCGTCGAGCAGCTCGAAGACCCGCTCGGCGGAGGCGACACCGGACTGCACCAGGTTCGCCATCGACGCGATCTGGCTCAGCGGCTGGCTGAACTGCCGCGAGTACTGGATGAACGCCTGCACGTCGCCGATCGACAGCGCACCCGACGCCACCCGCAGGCCGCCGATCACCGCGACCAGCACGTAGTTGAGGTTCCCGATGAACATCATCGCGGGCTGGATCAGCCCGGAGATGAACTGGGCGCGGAAGGACGAGCGGTACAGCTCGTCGTTCTCCTTCTCGAAGACCTCCGCCGACTCCTTCTGCCGGCCGAAGACCTTCACCACCGCGTGCCCGGTGTACATCTCCTCGATATGGGCGTTGAGCTTGCCCGTCGTCTTCCACTGGGCGATGAACTGCGGCTGCGCGCGCTTGCCGATCCGCGTCGCCACCTTCGCCGAGACGGGGACGGTGACCAGCGCGACCAGCGCCAGCAGCGGCGAGATCCAGAACATCATCGCCAGTACGCCGACGATCGTCAGCAGCGAGGCGAGGATCTGGCTGATGGTCTGCTGCAGCGACTGGCCGATGTTGTCGATGTCGTTGGTCGTACGGGAGAGGATCTCGCCGCGCGGCTGCTTGTCGAAGTACGACAGGGGCAGCCGGGACAGCTTCGCCTCGACCTCCTCGCGCAGCCGGAACACCGCCCGCTGCACGATCACCGCCGCGATCCGCGCCTGGATGATCCCGAACACCGCCGCCACCGCGTAGATCAGCGCCACCCAGCCCAGCACCTGGCCGACCGCCGTGAAGTCCACGCCCTGGCCGGGTATGACGTCCAGCTTGCCGATCATGTCGGCGAGCGTGTCGTTGCCCGACTCCCGCATGTTCTGCTCGGCCTCGGCGGCCGTCGTACCGGCCGGCAGGCCGCGGCCCACCAGCCCGGTGACGATCAGGTCCGTGGCGTGGCCGAGCAGCTTGGGCCCGACGACGGACGCGGTGATGCTGGCGACGGCCAGCACCAGGACGACGGCCATGATGCCGCGCTCGGGCTTCAGCAGCTTCAGCAGCCGTACGGCCGACGCCCTGAAGTCCAGCGCGTGCTCGGCGGGCTGCGCGCCCATCCAGCGGGCCGGGCCGACGGCGGGCGTCGGGCCGCGGCGCGGGGCGGCGGTGGGCTTGGCGGTGTCGCCGCCGGGGGCGGGCCCCGCGGTGTCGCCGCCGGGTGCGGACTTGTCCGGGGAACTCACGCGGCCTCCTCCTCCGTCAGCTGGGAGAGGACGATCTCCCGGTAGGTCTCGTTGCTCTCCATCAGCTCGTGGTGCGTGCCGCTGCCCACGATCCGACCCTCGTCGAGGACGACGATCCGGTCCGCGTCACGGATGGTGGCCACCCGCTGCGCGACGATCACCACCGTCGCCTCGCCCGTCTCGCGGCCCAGCGCCGCCCGCAGCCGGGCGTCCGTGGCGTAGTCCAGGGCGGAGAAGGAGTCGTCGAAGAGGTATATCTCGGGCCGCCGGACCAGCGCCCGCGCGATGGCGAGGCGCTGGCGCTGCCCGCCGGAGACGTTGCTCCCGCCCTGGGCGATGGGCGCGCCGAGCCCCTCGGGGAGCTCCGAGACGAAGTCCCGCGCCTGGGCGGTCTCCAGCGCCTGCCACAGTTCGTCGTCCGTGGCGTCAGGCCGGCCGTACCGCAGGTTCGAGGCGACGGTCCCGGCGAAGAGGTAGGGCTTCTGCGGTACGAACCCGATGACCTCCGCCAGCACCGCCGGATCCAGCTCGCGTACGTCGACGCCGTCGACCAGCACCCCGCCGCGCGTCGCGTCGAACAGCCGCGGTACGAGCCCCAGCAGCGTCGACTTGCCGCTGCCCGTCGAGCCGATCACCGCGGTCGTCCGGCCGGGCTCGGCGACGAGGCTGATGTCGCGCAGCACCGGCTCCTCCGCCCCGGGGTAGCGGAACTCCACGCCGCGCAGCTCCAGCCGCCCGTGCCGGTCCACGGAGCGGACGGGGGAGACCGGCGGGACGACGGAGGTCTCCGTCTGCAGCACCTCCTGGATGCGCTCGGCGCAGACCTCGGCGCGCGGCACCATCATGAACATGAAGGTGGCCATCATGATCGACATCAGGATGTACATCAGATAGGAGAGGAACGCCGTCAGCGCCCCCACCTGCATCTCCCCGCTGTCGATCCGGTGCGCGGCGAACCACACCACGGCCACGCTCGCCAGGTTCACCACGAACATCACCGTGGGGAACATCAGCGCCATCAGCTTCCCCGCCCGGACGGAGAAGTCCATCAGATCCGTGTTGGCCCCGGTGAACCGCTTGCGCTCGTGCTCGTCGCGGACGAAGGCCCGGATCACGCGGATGCCGGTGATCTGCTCGCGCAGAATCCGGTTCACCCCGTCGATGCGCTCCTGCATGCCGCGGAACAGCGGCCGCATCCGCCGCACGATCAGCGTCACCAGCACGGCCAGCACCGGCACGATGAGCAGCAGCAGGGCGGACAGCGGTACGTCCTGGTTGAGCGCCATGATCACGCCGCCGATCATCATCATCGGGGCGGCGATCATCATCATGAGCGTCATCAGGCACAGCATCTGCACCTGCTGGACGTCGTTGGTGGTCCGCGTGATCAGGGACGGGGCGCCGAAGTGCCCCATCTCCCGGGCGGAGAAGGACTGCACCCGGTCGAAGACCGCCGCGCGCACGTCCCGGCCGACGGCCATGGCGGTGCGGGCGCTGAAGTACACGGCCCCGACCGAGCCGGCGACCTGCAGGACGGTGACGGCCAGCATCCACCCTCCGGTGGAGAGGATGTGGCCGGTATCGCCCGTGATGACACCGTTGTCGATGATGTCGGCGTTCAGCGTGGGCAGGTAGAGGACGGCCAGGGTGGACAGCAGCTGCAGGCCCACGATCCAGGCGATGTCGGTCCGGTACGGGCTGAGGTGGGTTCGGAAGATTCGGACGAGCACCCTGGCAGCCTAAGGTGACGGTTGCCCCGGGCTACGAGTGGTTTTCGCGCACAGCGGAGCCGGGAGCGCAGATTTTGCCGGGGCTTGGCCGACCGCGCCGGCGTGACGCAACGGTTCCTTTCGGGCGGTCCGGGAGGCGGCCGTCCCGGTGCCGGCGCGGGATGGCGCATCATGGACGGCGCACGTTCGTGAGAAGGGAGCCGTCCGATGACGGCCAGAGGCACGATCCGGTACTGGGCCGCCGCCAAGGCGGCCGCGGGGACCGGGGAGGAAGCGTACGAGGCGGCCACGCTCGCCGAGGCGCTGGACGCCGCGCGGGAGCGGCACACGGAGCGGCCCGAGTTCGCCCGGGTGCTGCTGCGGTGCTCGTTCCTCGTCGACGGCAACCCGGTGGGAACCCGGGACCATGCCTCGGTGGAGCTTGTCACCGGAGGGACGGTTGAGGTTCTGCCGCCCTTCGCGGGAGGGTAGGGCGCGATGACCAGTCAGACACCGGATCCATACCGCGACGACCCGTACGGCCAGGCCCCGCCCCCGGGCTGGCCCCCGTACGAGGAGGCCGCCCAGCAGCCCGGCTACGACCCGGCGGCCTACGCCGACCCGTACGGTCAGAGCGGCGCGTACCCGGCCGCTCAGCAGCAGGGCTACCCGGACGCGTACGGCCAGTCGTACGACGAGACGGCGTACCTGCCGCCCACCGCCGGACAGCAGCCGGGGCCCGAGTCCTACGGCGCGCCCGGGGCCGGCGGGCACGATTCGTACGGCGGGGCGCGGGGCGTCGCCGAGGCGGGTCGGCACGATTCGTACGGCGGTGCTCAGGGTGTCCCCGGCCCGGGACAGCACGATTCGTACGGCGGCGCGCAGGGCGTCCCCGGTCCGGGTCAGCACGACTCGTACGGCGGCGCGCAGGGCGTGCCGCACGCCGGCGAGCAGCAGTCCTACGGCGGGCAGCACGGCGTGGCCCAGGGAGCGGATCCGCTCGGGCAGCACGCCTCCTACGGGGGTGCGCAGGGCGTCGCCGGCGCGGCCTACGGTGCCGACGCGGCCCAGACCGCCTTCCTGCCGCCCGTGACCGGCGGCCCGGCGCAGCCGCACGGGCAGGGCGCCGGCCAGGCGCAGCCGCACGCGCAGGACGGGCGCCGCGAGGAGATGACCACCGTCATGCCGCCCGTACCGGCGCAGCAGGACGGACCCGGCCCGCAGGCGGGCGGCGAAGCGCCCGGCGGCGGCTGGCCCGACGGCTGGGAGCGCCCCGCCGGTGCGGCGGGCCCCAGGCGGGCGGCGCCCCAGCCCGCGGGCGCCCCGGCAGCAGCCCCCACCCCCGGGATACCGACGAACGAGAGCGCGCCGACCGTGTACGGCGCGCCCACCAAGCGCCGCCCCCTGCCCTCGGCCGCGGAACTGCGCGAGCAGGGCGCGTCGGAGATCATCGCGCCGGGCCCGCAGCCCGCGGCGATCACCGCGGGCCTCGCCCTGCTGCTCGCCGTCACGGCACCCCTGGCCCGTCCCGGACTGGCCCTGGGCGTGCTCGCCCTGCAGGCGGTCACCGCGGCGGGCTGGTTCCGGCTGAACGGCATGTGGCCCGCCCGCCAGGGCATCGGCCTCGCCTTCGCGGGCGGGCTCACGGCGACGGTCGCCGCGCTGTTCACCGGCCGCGAGCACACACCGGGCGCGGTGCTCGGCGCGCTCGGTGTCTGGGTGCTGCTGGCGATCGTGGTCCAGATGCGCGGCACGCAGCCCGGCGACGAACGGCTGTCGGCGCTGACGGCGACGGTCGCCGCGACGGCGCTGGCGGTCCTGGGCGCCGGCTACCTCGCGGCACCGTCCGGCGCGGTCGTGGTCGGCGCGCTGTCGGTGGCCACGGCCACCCTGGTACGGGCGATCCCGCTGCCGCCGACGACGTCACCGCTGGTGGCGCTGTTCGCGGCGACGGGCATCGGCGCGGCCGCCGGAGCGTTCACGTCCCTCGGGGCGTCGGGCGCGCTGCTCGGCCTGGCGGCGGGCGGCACGGCCCTGGTGGGCCTGCAGGTGGCGTCGTACGACTACCCGTCCAGGTTCGTCCACATGACGGCGGGGGTGGCCCTCCCCCTGACCCTGTCCGTCCCGGCGACGTACCTCCTGGGGGAGTGGCTGGGCTGAGGGACCGGGGCACCCGTGACGACCGAAGTCCGGGTGCCCGCAGGCCGATCGAACCGCTCCACGACAGGGCCGACCGGACAAGGAACCCCGTAATCTGAACCGCATCATGCGCGCACTCCGCATATCAGTGATCGTCCTACTCACCCTCGCCGTCCTGGGCGTCGCAGCCGACCGCGTGGCCGTCCGGCTCGTGCAGGCCGAGGCCGGAGACCGGATCAGGCAGGAGTACGACCTCTCGAAGTCCCCGGAGATCCGGATCAACGGCTTCCCGTTCCTCACGCAGGTCCTCGGCAGACGCTTCGAGCGGGTCGACGTCGACCTCAGCGGCATCGAGGCGGCCGGGGAGGCCGGATCACGGCTCACGCTCGTGGAGGCGAGGGCGCGGCTGCACGAGCTGAAGGTGCAGGGGGACAACTGGGACCGGGCCACCGCCGCGAAGGCCGAGGGCCGGGTGCGGATCAGCTACGACGACGTGACGCGGGCCATCCCCGGCAACGTGGTCAAGGTCACCTACGGCGGCCGGGACGCCGCCGGCAAGGACCTGGTCAAGGCGACCGTACGGGTCAACTACCTGGGCCAGCACCTGGAACGCAGCGCACTCGGCCGGATCTCCGTGGAGAACGGCGACACGATCCGGCTGCAGGCCGCCGAGATCCAGGGCGGCGAACTGGTGCCGGGCCTGGAGGACTTCCTCCGCGAGCGCATCGACTTCGAGTGGAAGATCACCGACCTCCCCCGGGGCATCGAGCTGGACGACGTCAGTGTCAGCGAGCGGGGTATCGCGATCAGCGGCGGCGGCACGAACGTACTCCTGGCGCGCTGAGCACGAACGCGCTCCCGGCGTCTTCCGGGACGAACTCACTCCTGGCGCACTGAACACGGAAACCCCAGCCGCCACTACGCTCCCTCCAGGCACCGACGACCCCGGGGGGACCCAGACCATGCGCGGACTTCGCATCCTTCTCATACTCGTCTCGCTCTTCGCGATCGTCTTCGTGGTGGCCGACCGCGTGGTCGTGGGCGTCGCCGAGGACGAGGCGGCGGACCGGATCCAGGCACGGCAGGGCATCGCCGGCGACACGACGGTGTCCATCCGGGGCTTCCCCTTCCTCACCCAGGTGCTGAGCAAGCACCTGGACCTCGTGGAACTGCACCTCAGCGACGTACAGGCGGCATCGGGCCGCGACGAGCGGGGGCGGGTCGTGATCTCCGAGATGTCGGCGACGCTGCGGGACATCAGGCTCGGCAGCGGCTTCGGCTCCGCGGTCGCGGGTACCGCCGAGGGCCACGCCCTGATCGGCTACGACCAGCTGCGGCAGCAGTCGGGTGAGCGGCTGAAGGTGACCTACTCGGGGGACGAGCGGCTGAAGGTGACCGCGGACATCGAGGTGAACGGCCGCACCGTCGCGACCACGGTCACCGCGGAGATCGAAGTGACCGGCGGCGACGCGATCAGGCTCCGCGTGGTGGACGGGGACGGGGCCGTCGACGCGGCGCGGCGGCAGATCGGCTTCACCCAGCCGGTCGCCGGCCTGCCCGGCGGACTGACCCTGAAGAACGTGACCCCGACCGCGGACGGCCTGAACATCGGCCTGACGGGCAGGGACGTCTCGCTCACGAGCTGACCGGCGGACCCGCCGCGGACCGGGGCCCTTTTCAGCCCCTCACCCATGGCCCGTATCAATTACTGAGACCGAGGCGACCACAGCCCGGAATCCTGCCGCCGGCGCGGGAGCGCGGGCCGGGGAGGCGCCTCGATTCCGCCGCCCGGAATCCCGAATGCCGGACGATCTCATCTCAGCATCCGACATGCTGGTGACAGGCCGCGTCCCCGTCCCTACGATCGGACCCATGATGCGACAGGCGGATCTCACCAAGCGGCGGGCAGTGGACCTGTGCCGTGTTGCCGCCATGCTCTGTCGCCCTTGATCCCGAACCGGGTCCGTCGTCCCTGACCAGGGCCGGATCCCCGGCCGCCCGGCCCGCCCGTGCCTCCCCGCAACCGGCGACCCTTCCGGCGGCCCGTGCCCTGCACACACCCCGCGCGATGGAGCGCCGCCGCGCCGGCGCCTGCCCGCACATACCGCCGCAACTGCCCCGGAGGAGATCTTATGAGCCGCCGCAGTGACGTCCTGGTGGACGCCGACTGGGTCGAGGCCAACCTCGACAACCCCAAGGTCGCCATCGTCGAGGTCGACGAGGACACGTCCGCCTACGAGAAGAACCACATCAGGAACGCGATCCGGATCGACTGGAAGCAGGATCTGCAGGACCCGGTCCGCCGCGACTTCGTCGACCAGGGGCAGTTCGAGGCCCTGCTGTCCGCCCGCGGGATCGCGGCCGACGACACCGTCGTGCTGTACGGCGGCAACAACAACTGGTTCGCGGCGTACGCCTACTGGTACTTCAAGCTCTACGGCCACCAGGACGTCAAGCTCCTCGACGGCGGCCGCAAGAAGTGGGAGCTGGACTCCCGCGACCTGGTCGGCGAGGTCAAGGCCCGGCCCGCGACGGCGTACCAGGCGCAGGCCCAGGACACCTCGATCCGCGCCTTCCGCGACGAGGTCGTGGCCGCCATCGGCAGCCTGAACCTGGTCGACGTGCGCTCCCCCGACGAGTTCTCCGGCAAGCTGCTGGCTCCGGCCCACCTGCCGCAGGAGCAGTCGCAGCGCCCGGGCCACGTGCCCTCCGCCCGCAACATCCCGTGGTCGAAGTCGGCGAACGACGACGGCACGTTCAAGTCCGACGAGGAACTGACGGCCCTGTACGAGGGTGAGGGCGTCGACCTGTCGAAGGACACCATCGCCTACTGCCGTATCGGCGAGCGCTCCGCCCACACCTGGTTCGTGCTGCACGAGCTGCTCGGCCAGGAGAACGTCAAGAACTACGACGGTTCGTGGACCGAGTACGGCTCCCTCGTGGGTGTGCCGATCGAGCTCGGCGCCGCCAAGTAACGCCCCGACCCCTCAGACGTAAAGGACACACATACATGTGCGGAGCACAGGCCGGGGGCCCCGACGCCTCGTCGATCAAGCCCGGTGAGACCACCATCCAGGGCCAGGTCACCCGCGACGGCGAGCCCGTGACGGGCTACGTCCGACTGCTGGACTCGACCGGCGAGTTCACCGCCGAGGTGCCGACCTCGGCCACCGGGCAGTTCCGGTTCTACGCGGCCGAGGGGACCTGGACGCTGCGCGCCCTCGTCCCCGGCGGTCAGGCCGACCGTACGGTCGTCGCCCAGCAGGGCGGGCTGGCGGAGGTCGCGATCGCGGTCTGACCGCGTTCACGGACGACGACGGGCCTCCACGCACGACGACGGGCCTTCTTGTACGACGACGGGCCGCGCCCCTTCCCCGGGGCGCGGCCCCCGTGCGTACGGGGGGCCGGTCCCGGTCGTACGCTGGGACCATGGGGCGCTTTCCGGGCTTCGACCTCGACCCGCGGATTCCGCGCAGCCAGTACCACCGCCGGCGGCGCTACTTCGCCGTGATGATCATCGCCGTGGCCCTGTTCGTGGGCGCCGGCGTCGTCTACCAGTGGGCACCGGCTGTGGCCATCGGCATGGCCGTCGTCGCCGCCTTCATGCCGCCGCTGGCCGCCATAGTCGGCAACCGGTGGGAGCGCGGCGACAAGTGGTGGGACGAGCTCTGAGCCCCCGGGCGGGTGTTCGCCGCCGCGGCTCGTCGTGTTGACGAGCGGAAGGCGCCGCGGCTGTCACGCCGCCTTCTTCACCGCCCAGCGGGCCACCCGGTCCAGCAGATCCTGCGAGGCCGCGTTCTCGGCGTGGCCGAAGCCCTCCTCCAGCCACAGTTCCGCCTCCGGGGCGGCGGCGGCCAGGGAGCGCGGGTGGTCGAGGGGGAAGTACGCGTCCTGGTCGCCGTGCACGATCAGCAGCGGGGTCGGCGCGATCAGAGGGGCCGCCGCCACGGGGGAGAGCGGCACGGGGTCCCAGCTCTCGTGGTGGATCCGGGTCTTCAGCGCCGCCCGGGACACGACCCGCCCCAGGGGCCGCTCCACGACCCAGTGCAGCCGGCGCATGGGTGCGGTGCCGCGGTAGTACCAGCGTGCGGGGGCGCTCACGGCGACGACCGCATCCGCGTGTGCTGCCGTGCGCCCCTCGCGCTCCCCCTGGCCGGCCGGGCGGTGCAGCGCCGCGTGCCGCAGGACCACCGAGCCGCCCATCGAGAAGCCCACGGTGGCCACCCGGCCGTGGCCCAGCGCCCGCGCCCAGGCGACGGCCGCGGCCAGGTCCTGCACCTCCCGGTCGCCGACGGTGGACCGCCCGCCGGACCGGCCGTGCCCGCGGAAGGAGAACGTGACCACGGCGCCGTGCGCGGCGAAAGCGGCCGCCGCGCGCCGCAGGGCAGGGCGGTGCAGGGAGCCGGAGAAGCCGTGCGCGACGACGAGCGCGGGTGCGTCGCCGGCCGGACCCGGGAGGTAGGCCGCCTCGATCGGTGTCCGGTCCTCGGTCACGAGGGTCGCCGTCAGCCCGCCGGCCTGCGGAGGTATGGAATGCGCCACCCGCCCACGATACGCGGGGCGCGGGCGGGCTCCGGCCCGGTGCGGCCCGTCAGGCCTCGAGGCCCGGGTACCAGTAGTTGTGGACGGGCCGGGTCTCGGGCTGCCCCGGGTCCGTGGCGGGGAGGCCGACCTCGGCCGCCTTGGCCATCACCTTCTCGCTGAAGGTGCTCATGTGCTGCTCGCTCTCCCAGACGTCGTAGATGTCCAGCCCGGCGCCGGACGGGACGCAGGCGTGGGAGATGCAGCCCTCGAAGATCTCGGGGGTCTCCTGCAGCTTCGCGTTGAGGGTGTCGTACTGCTCGGTGGTGATGCCCGGCAGGAAGGTGTGCACCAAAACGGCCACGGATCGCTCCTCACTGGTGGGGGCGGGCCGCCCCGGTGACGGCCCCGGCCCACAGCCAGCAGAGCACGCCGTACCGGGGACGGCATCCGGGGAAACGGCCCCCCGCGCACACGGGCGCGCGCTTTACACCGGCCCCCCGAGTGACAGTCCGCATGCTGGCGGCTGCTGTGCCCTCGCCGCCGAGTGGGCTATTCTGCTGCGCAGAGGACCCGGGCAGAGTTGCCCCCGGGTCCTTTTGTGCTTCAAAAGCGTGATGCTGGTACTGGACGGTACTGGTTCAGGCCGTGAAGCCGACCCGGAGGCCGAGCCGCACGATCCGCAAGACCGGAGGAGCATCATGAGCTCGCTGCTGCTGCTGACGAACGCCCTTCAGCCCTCGACCGAGGTGCTGCCGGCTCTCGGCCTGCTCCTGCACAACGTGCGGGTCGCGCCGGCGGAAGGCCCGGCCCTCATCGACACCCCGGGTGCCGACGTCATCCTCATCGACGGGCGGCGCGACCTTCCCCAGGTCCGCAGCCTGTGCCAGCTGCTGCGCTCCACCGGCCCCGGCTGTCCGCTGATCCTCGTCGTCACCGAGGGCGGCCTCGCCGCCGTCACCGCCGACTGGGGCATCGACGACGTGCTGCTCGACACCGCGGGTCCGGCGGAGGTCGAGGCCCGGCTGCGGCTCGCGCTCGGCCGCCAGGCCATCCCCGCCGACGACAGCCCGATGGAGATCCGCAACGGCGATCTGTCGGTGGACGAGGCGACGTACTCCGCGAAGCTCAAGGGCCGGGTGCTCGACCTCACCTTCAAGGAGTTCGAGCTGCTGAAGTACCTCGCGCAGCACCCGGGGCGGGTCTTCACCCGCGCCCAGCTGCTGCAGGAGGTCTGGGGCTACGACTACTTCGGCGGTACGCGGACCGTGGACGTGCACGTGCGGCGGCTGCGCGCCAAGCTCGGGCCCGAGCACGAGTCCCTCATCGGTACGGTCCGCAACGTCGGCTACCGGTTCGTCGCCCCCGAGAAGGTCGAGGCGGCCGCCGCGGAGGCCGCCGCGGCCGAGGCGGAGTCCGTCGCCAAGCGGGCCGCGGAGGAGTCCACACGCCGGGCCTGAAACCCGGCGACGGTCCAGGTGCGCGGCCTGATCCCGGCCTGATCCCGGCCTGATCCCGGCCTGGGTGGGGGCCGTTCATCCCGCGTAGACTTACGCCCGTGGCCAAGGTGACGCGTGACGATGTTGCACGGCTCGCGGGGACCTCGACCGCAGTCGTCAGCTATGTGATCAACAACGGACCCCGACCCGTGGCACCCGCCACCCGGGAGCGGGTGCTGGCGGCGATCACGGAGCTCGGTTACCGGCCGGACCGGGTGGCGCAGGCGATGGCCTCCCGTCGTACGGACCTCATAGGCATGATCGTCCCGGACGCGCGGCAGCCCTTCTTCGCGGAGATGGCGCACGCGGTGGAGCAGGCCGCCGCCGAGCGGGGCAAGATGGTCCTCGTCGGCAACTCCGACTATCTCGACGAGCGTGAGATCCACTATCTGCGTGCCTTTCTCGGCATGCGGGTGTCCGGGCTGATCCTCGTCAGCCAGGGGCCGAGCGAGGCCGCCGCGCTGGAGATCGACGCCGCGGACGCGCGGGTGGTGCTGCTGCACGAGCGGCGCGACTCGGTCGACGACTTCGTCGTCGTCACGGACGACCTGGGCGGCGCGCATCTCGCGGTACGGCATCTGCTGGAGCACGGGCACCCCTACGTCGCGTGCCTCGGCGGCATGGAGGAGACCCCGGTGGTCGGTGACCCCGTCACCGACCATGTCGAGGGGTGGCGGCGGGCGATGGGCGAGGCCGGTATCCCGACGGAGGGGCGGCTGTTCCAGGCGCCGTACAACCGGTACGACGCGTATCGCATCGCGCTCGGGCTGCTGGCCGGGCCCGACCGGCCGCCGGCGATCTTCTGCTCGACCGACGACCAGGCGATCGGGGTGCTGCGGGCGGCGCGGGAGCTGCGGATCGATGTGCCGGGTTCGCTCGCGGTGGCCGGGTTCGACGACGTCAAGGAGGCGGCGCTCACGGATCCGCCGCTGACGACGGTCGCGTCCGACCGGCCGGCGATGGCTCGGGCGGCGGTCGATCTGCTCCTCGACGATCCGCGGCCGATGTCGCGGCGGGAGCGCGTGCGGCAATTTCCTTGTGCGCTCGTGGTGCGTCGGTCCTGCGGCTGCGCGTAACGCTGCGCTTTGCGGGGCGGTCGCGCCGAATGGTCGCCTTGCGTCGGCTGACGCGGTCGGCGCTTCGCGCCTCAGTCCTCAAACGCCGGACGGGCTTCATGTCGCGTTCCGCTGCGGGGGCTTCGCCCCCGGGCCCCCTTGCGGGCTGCGCCCGCGTCGCGCCTGCGGCGCTCGTCCTCAAACGCCGGACGGGCTTGATGGGTGCCGGTCGCGCCGGGGTTGCCCTGCGCGCCCAGGCGTCTTTATATCGGGCATACGGGGTTCTGTCGGGCTTCTCACTTCGTCCTCAGGGCGTTCTCATCTTCGGGATCGAAAGTCGTTGGCATGAGCAGCGATGAGACGTTCCGCGACCCGAGCAGGGATCACCAGCAGCCCATTTCCATGGGTGACGGTTCCACGGTGTGGCCGTCCGGCAGCTATCAGGGGGAGCGGGGGGGCTCCGGTGTGGATCCGGCGTGGCCCGCGCCCGATCCGCGGCACCGGGCGCCCGAGCCCGTCGCGTATGCCCATCCGCAGCCCGAGACCGCCGTCGGCGGCGGGGCCACGCCGCCCCCCGCCGGGTGGGGCGCCGGCACCGTCTTCGCCGAGCCGGGCGCAGGCGCAACCGCCCCCGCGGCCGGAGGCCGCGCGCGGCACCGGGCCGGGCGGCCCGTCATGATGCTCGCCGCCGTCGCGCTCGTCGCCGCGCTCGCCGGCGGAGGCGCCGCCACCCTCGTCAACCAGTGGGACGACAGCGCCTCCGGCACCGTCGGCAGCTCCGGGAGTGTCAGCGGTTCCCCCGTCTCCACCAGCGGCTCCAACGCCGTCTCCGCCGTCGCCAGCGCCGTCAGCCCCAGCGTCGTCGAGATCAAGGCGACCCTGCAGGGCGGTCAGGCCACCGGCTCCGGCGTGATCATCAGCGAGGACGGCGAGATCGTCACCAACAACCACGTCATCTCCGGCGCCCAGCAGATCACCGTCCAGTTCAACGACGGCTCCACCGCCGAGGCCGAGGTCGTCGGCACCAACGCCGACAACGACATCGCCCTGATCAAGGTCAGCGGCAAGAGCGGGCTGAAGGCCGCCGCCCTCGGCGACTCCGACAAGGCCAAGGTCGGGGACGAGGTCGTCGCCATCGGCTCCCCCGAGGGCCTCACCGGCACGGTGACCAGCGGCATCATCTCCGCCAAGGACCGCGACGTCACCGTCCAGAAGGACCAGGACCAGAGCCAGCAGCAGTCCCAGGGCCAGTGGCCCTTCGGCTTCGGCGGCCAGGAGTACAACGGCAGCCTCGGCTCCGGCGAGACCACGACGTACAAGGCCCTGCAGACGGACGCCTCCATCAACCCGGGCAACTCCGGCGGTCCGCTGGTCAACATGAACGGCGAGGTCATCGCGATCAACTCCGCGATGTACTCCTCCTCCAACAGCAGCGACGCGGGCAGCGTGGGCCTCGGCTTCGCGATCCCCGTCAACGACGTCAAGAAGATCGTCGACGACCTGCGGAACAATTGACCCCGTGACCGAACAGTCCCGCATTCTGATCGTCGACGACGAGCCCGCCGTCCGCGAGGCCCTGCAGCGCAGCCTCTCCTTCGAGGGGTACGCCACGGAGCTCGCGGTCGACGGGCTCGACGCGATGGACAAGGCCGCCGCGTACCAGCCCGATCTCATCGTGCTGGACGTCCTCATGCCCCGGATGGACGGTCTGACGGCTGCCCGGCGGCTGCGCGCGACGGGCGTCCGCACGCCCATCCTCATGCTCACCGCCCGCGACACCGTCGGCGACCGGGTCACCGGGCTCGACGCGGGCGCGGACGACTACCTCGTCAAGCCCTTCGAGCTGGACGAGCTCTTCGCCCGGATCCGGGCGCTGCTGCGGCGCTCGTCGTACGCGGTGCCCGACGGTGAGGCCCCGGACGACGGCGAGGTGCTCGAGTTCGGCGATCTGCGGATGGACCTCGCGACGCGCGAGGTCACCCGGGGCGGGCGCGTCATCGATCTGACGCGGACCGAGTTCACGCTGCTCGAGCTGTTCCTGTCGCATCCGCGGCAGGTGCTCACGCGTGAGCAGATCCTGAAATCCGTGTGGGGCTTCGACTTCGAGCCCTCGTCGAACTCCCTGGACGTGTACGTGATGTATCTGCGCCGCAAGACGGAGGGCGGCGGGGCGCCGCGCCTCGTGCACACGGTGCGGGGTGTGGGGTACGTCCTGCGCGCCGCGGACGGCGGCACGCGGTGACCAGACGCTTCCGCTCGCTGCCCCTGCGGTCGCGGCTCGCCCTGCTGACCGCGTGCGCGGTGGCGGTCGCGGTGGCGGTGGTGTCCCTGGCATGCTGGGTGATCGTCCGCGACCGGCTGATCAGCCAGGTGGACGACTCGCTCCGGCGGGCGGGTTCCGGTGCGCAGGACATCCGGATCCCCCAGCGACTGGTGTGCCGCAGCGAGCCCGCGGAGGATCCGTTCGGACTGCCCGCCCAGGCCGCGGGGCCGGTGGACGGGACGGCGCAGCAGCTGGTGCTGGGCAACGGCAAGCGGTGCCTGCTGTCCGGTGAAGGGATCTTTACGGCGACCAAGACGGATACGGACGTCGCCGCTTCGGGCGGTGACCCGGCCGCTCCCCCGGGTGAACAGGCATGGGCCCTGCACACGATCACCTCGGACGGCACCAAGCTCCGGGTCTACACCCAGGCCACCGGCCAGATCGTCGACAGTGCCGACCCCGAGCTGGACGGCCAGCCCATCGCGTACTCCGTGTCCCGGCCGCTCACCGACACCCTGGACGCCCTGTCCAACCTCGCCTGGCTCCTCACCGCCGTCGCCGGCGCCGGCGTCCTCGTCGCGGGGGCCGCGGGCCTGACCGTCGCCCGCGCGGGCCTGCGCCCCGTCGACCGGCTCACCGACACCGTGGAGCACATCGCGCAGACCGAGGACCTCTCCGTCCGGATCCCCGTCGAGGGCGACGACGAGATCGCCCGCCTGTCGCGGTCGTTCAACGCCATGACGGAGTCCCTCGCCTCCTCACGCGACCGCCAGCAGCAGCTCGTCGCCGACGCCGGGCACGAGCTGCGCACGCCGCTGACCAGCCTCCGTACGAACATCGAACTCCTCGCCCGCAGCGAGGAGTCCGGTCGCCCCATCCCGCCCGACGACCGCAGGGAGCTGCTCGCGTCCGTCAAGGCGCAGATGACCGAGCTCGCCGCGCTCATCGGCGATCTGCAGGAGCTGTCGCGGCCGGACGCCGATCCCGACCGCGGGCCGCTGCAGGTCGTCGGCCTGCACGACATCGCGGAGCGCGCCGTGGTGCGCGCCCGGTTGCGCGGTGCCGGGATAGAGATCGCCATGGACCTCGCGCCCTGGTTCGTACGGGCGGAGCCGGCGTCGCTGGAGCGGGCGCTGGTGAACCTGCTCGACAACGCGGTGAAGTTCTCGCCGCCCGGCGCCGCCGTCGACGTGCGGCTGAAGGACGGCGAGCTCACCGTGCGCGACCACGGCCCCGGTATCCCGCCGGACGAGCTGCCGCACGTCTTCGAGCGCTTCTGGCGCTCCCCGGGCGCCCGCAGCCTGCCGGGATCGGGGCTGGGGCTGTCGATCGTGGCGCGGACCGTGCAGCAGTCCGGCGGCACCGTGCATCTGACACCCGCCGAAGGCGGCGGCACCCTGGCCGTGCTGCGGCTGCCGGGCGCCGCGACGCCGCCGCCGGACACGGCGGCCACCGCGGGCGAATTGCCCCAGACGGGTGAGGGTCCCGCGGCGGGCTGACGCCGGACGGTATCCGTGGGGCCATGCGAGTCCTCACCACCCTCACCGCCGCCGCGGCCGCCGTGCTCACCCTCGCCGGCCCGGCGGCCGCCGCCGGCCAGCCGCCCGTACCGGGCCCGGGAGAGCATCCGGCGGCGATGCCGATGCCGCTGCCGGAGCCGGCCGTCCTGCCGGTGACGCCCCGGCCCGTACTCCCGGAGCCCGCGCCCGCGAGCCCGCCGCGCCCGGACTGGGCGATGGTCCTGCCGTCGCAGGACCGCCCCGGCTCCCATCTGCTGCTCCTCGCCCAGCCCACGGGGCGCGGCCCGCTGGACGCCGCGTACCTCGTCTGCAGCCCGCCCGGCGGCAACCACCCCGAGCCCCGGTCCGCGTGCAAGACGCTGCAGCAGGCCGGCGGGCGGTTCGAGGAGCTGAAGCCGGCCGACGGCTTCTGCACCAAGGAGTACGCCCCGGTGCGCGTGTACGCGTTCGGGCACTGGAAGGACGAGCCGGTCGCGTACGTCTCCAAGCTCTACGGCAACCGCTGCGAGGCGAACCTGGCGACGGGCCACGTCTTCGACTTCTGAGTCCTGATACGGCGAAAGGGGTCCGGGGCAGCGCGCCCCGGACCCCTTTCGCGTACGGACTACTTGACGACGTTCACCCGGTCCGCCGCAGGTGCCTGCAGCGGGCTGGTCGCCGAGGAGTTGGCGGCCAGGTACCTCTCGAAGGCCACCAGGTCGTCCGCGCCGACCAGCGGGTTCGCGCCCTTGGCCAGCTCTCCGAAGCCGTCGCCGCCGCCCGTGAGGAAGGAGTTGGCCGCGACCCGGTAGGTCGCGGTCAGGTCCAGCGGGGCGCCGGCCACGCGGACGGAGTCGGCGACGATCCGGTCCGCGCCGGTCTTCGTCAGGTCCAGCGTGTACGTCAGACCCGCCGGCTGCAGGATCTTCGGCGAGGCCAGGTTGACGCCGCTGACCTGCTGCTGCAGCACGGTGAGCAGCTGGGCCCCGGTGAGGCCGACGACGTTCACGGTGTTGGCGAACGGCTGGACGGCGAACGCCTCGCCGTAGGTCACCACGCCGTCGCCCTCGCCGTTGACGGACGACACGTAGTCGAGGTCGTCGCGGATGCCGCCCGGGTTCATCAGCGCCACGGACGTGCCCGGGTCCACCGACCTGGCGTACGTCAGCTGGGCGTCGGCGATCAGGTTGCCCAGCGGGGAGTCGTCGGGACCGTCGGCGGGGCCGATGTCCGTGCCGATCCAGCCGATCGGGCGGTTGGCGATGGGGGCGGCGATGCTCTTGTACCGGTTGATCAGCGTGGTCATGTCCGCCGCGGCGTTCGTGCGGTACACCACGTGGTTGGCGGACTCCACCGACGTACGGACGATGTCGCCGCTGCGGCGGTCGTACGTGAGCGTGGTGTCGGTGTACAGCCGGCCGAACGAGGCGGCGGAGGTCACCGTGCGCGGGTTGCCCTCGGGGTCCGGGATGGTGCACGCGTACGCGGTGTGGGTGTGGCCGGTGACCAGCGCGTCGACCTTGGCGGTGACGCCCTTGGCGATGTCGACGATCGGGCCGGAGATGCCGGAGCCGGCGCCGGCGGCGTCGCAGTCGTAGTTGTACGCGCCCGAGGCCGGGAGACCACCCTCGTGGATCAGGGCGACGATCGACTTCACGCCCTGGCGCTGCAGCTTCGCGGCGTAGTGGTTGATCGTCTTGATCTCGTCGTGGAACGTCAGGCCCCTGATGCCGTCCGCGGTGACGATGTTCGGCGTGCCCTCCAGGGTGACGCCGATGAAGCCGATCTTGACGCCGTCCTTCTCCCACACGTAGGTGGGGTCGAGGATCGGCTTCCCGGTGCTGTCGTCGGTGACGTTGGCGGCGAGGAACGGGAATTCGGCGCCCTCGAAGGTGCGGCCCTCGGCGTAGCAGCCGTCCTTCGGGTGGCAGCCGCCGTCCTGCATGCGCTGCAGCTCGGCGCGGCCCTCGTCGAACTCGTGGTTGCCGACGCCGGTGACGTCCAGGCCGAGGCCGTTCATGGCCTCGATCGTCGGCTCGTCGTGGAACAGCGCCGAGGTGATCGGGCTGGCGCCGATGAGGTCGCCGGCCGCCGCGGTGATCGAAAGCGGGTGACCCGAGCGGGCCGTGCGCAGTGAGTCGGCGAGGTACTCGACGCCGCCGACGCCGTTGATCGTCTTCACGCTGCCGTCGGGCTGCAGCTCGGTCAGCCGGGCGGAGGAGCCGGTCGGCGGCTCGAGGTTGCCGTGGAAGTCGTTGAACGACAGGAGTTGTACGTCGACCGTGCGGCTGCCGCCGCCCGCGGCGGTCCGCACCTCGGCGCCGGCGGGCTGGGCCGCCCCGATCAAACCGGCGGTCGTGGCCAGCAGGGCCACCCCGCCCACAAAGGTCCGAACCCTCATGCACTCTCCCCAAGTGTGTACGCATCGGGCCGTCAGGATGCGAGGCAGCCTAGGGTCAACGCGCGTAGCGTGTCACGAAGGTCGAGTGAAATGTGCCTGAAGTGTGTTCTGCGGAGGGCCGACTTCCACGGATCGGGACTCCGGCAGTGGGCCTGAGTCCCGCACCGGGGCCGACAGGCCCTAGCATTCGCAGCATGAGTGACTCCCGGGCCGCCTTGTCACATTCCTCCCGCCGGGTCGAGTTCCACGACGAACTCACGCCCTCCCAGGTGTACGCGGTGCTGGGGCTGCTGGACGCGGCCGTACGGACCGACGGGCAGCAGGCCGTGTCCGAGCAGGGGCGGCTGCAGCTGCGCGGCGGGCGCAGGCCCGGCGTAAGACATCTGCTGCTGCACGAGCGCGCGGCGCTCGCGGGCTACGCCCAACTGGAGGACAACGACCCGGTGGAGGCCCCCGCGGCCGAGCTGGTCGTGCATCCGGCGTACCGCCGGCACGGGCACGGGCGGGCGCTGGCCGAGGCGCTGCTCCAGGAGTCGGGGCACCGGCTGCGGGTGTGGGCGCACGGGGGGCATCCCGCGGCGCGGCATCTCGCCCGGCTGATGGGGCTCACGCTCTTCCGCGAACTGCGGCAGCTGCGGCGTCCGCTGACGGATCTCGAGCTGCCGGACCCGGTGTTCGCGCCGGGGGTGACGGTGCGGACGTTCCGCCCCGGGGCGGATGACACGGCGTGGCTCGCGCTCAACGCCGCCGCGTTCGCGCACCACCCGGAGCAGGGGTCGCTCACGCAGCGCGACCTCGACGACCGCAAGGGTGAACCGTGGTTCGATCCGCGGGGGTTCTTCCTCGCGGAGCGGGAGGGCACGCTCGTCGGCTTCCACTGGACGAAGGTCCACAGTGCGGAGCGGCTCGGTGAGGTGTACGTCCTGGGGGTCGATCCGGCCGCGCAGGGCGGGGGGCTGGGCAAGGCGCTCACGACGGTGGGGCTGCGGTACCTCGCGGAGGAGCGGGCGATGCCGACAGCGATGCTGTACGTCGACGCGGACAACGTGGCGGCGGTCACGGTGTACGAGCGTCTCGGCTTTTCCACGCACGAGACGGATCTGATGTATCGCACGGAGGGGTGAGCGGGTCTCTCTTTTTTCCCGGGGGCTCCGCCCCCGGACCCCCGTTGGGCGGCTGGTCACGGGCGGCGCGGACGCTGCGGTCCGGCTGCGCCCACCCGTGCCGCCCTGCGGCACGACTGCCCGCAGCCTTGGCGGTCCGGCTTGGCGTTCCGCGGCCTCCGCGTTCCGCGGTGGTTATGCCGCCTGGAGTACCGCCAGGGCCGCGTCCACCAGGTCGCGGTCGCGGTCTTGTGTGAGGCGGAGCCGGGCCATGGGGGCGGGGAGCCAGATGAGGTGGTCGACCTCGGGGTTCGGGGTGAACGTGCCTGTCAGGGCTTCCGCCTCCCAGTACACGACCACCTTCGGGCGGCCGCCCACCTCGTAGTACGCGGACGGCAGCCGGATGCCCGGTGAGCAGCGGTAGCCGGTCTCCTCCTCCACCTCGCGCAGGGCGCCCGCCAGCGCCTCCTCGCCCTCCTTGAGCTTGCCCTTCGGGTGCGACCAGTCGTCGTACCGGGGGCGGTGGACGAGCGCGATCTCGATCTGCCCGTCCACGGGCCCGTGCCGCCAGAGCACACAGCCGGCGGCCCGCACGGGTTCCTGGTTCGTCGTCATGCCGTGCTCCTCTCCCACAGCCGGCCGAAGGTGAAACGCGCCGCCTCCACCTCGTGCCGCTGATCGGCGTGCAGCACCCCCAGCGCGTACGCCGTGGTGGGCGTGATGCGCGGGGTGTGCGCGGCGCTCGCGGCCGCCTCGGCCGCCTGCGCGGCGTCGCGGTGGCGGTCCAGCGCCTGGCTGGCGGCGAGCAGCCGGGGCGGGGGAGCGGGGGCGAGCACCTCGTGGGCGTAGCGGACCTGGCGGAGCAGGGAGCGCACCTGCCGCCAGGGCGTGTCCTGCTCCGGCGCGGGCGCCGGGTCGAGGCCGCGGGCCAGCGCCTCGGCGTTGTACGGATGACCGGCCCGCTGCAGCGGCAGCCGGGCCACCGCGTCCGCCAGCTGCTGCTGCGCCCGCTCCACGGCCGCCCGCAGCACCTCCGGCGAGGCGTCGCCCTCGAGCGGCGCCTCGGACGCCAGCAGCGCCACCGCGTCCACCGCGGCGTGGAAGCGTTCGGAGCCCATCGCGTCGAGCGCCGCGGTGTGCGCCCGGCTGCGGGCCAGCCCCAGCCGCCGCTGCAGCAGCGCCGCGGCGCGCGCGGCGCCGACGGCACGGGCGGGAGGGGAGTCACCGTCCTCGTCCGGCCCGGTGAGCCGGTGCAGCCCGGCCAGCAGCCGCTCCAGCCGCGCGGCGTACACGTGCTCGAGCACCAGCAGCCCGGAGAACCACTGCAGCTCGCCCCGCACCCGTTTCGCCCACTCCTCGTCGGTCAGCGCCTCGTGCGCTGCGAGCGTGGCGCAGATCCGCCGTGCGGACCGGCGTACCAGCCAGGCCGCCTCCGCGGCGGCGAGGCCGCCGGCCGTCTCCGGTCCGCGCAGCCCGCGCAGCAGATCGGTCGCCCGGTCGCTCAGATACGCCGCGAGCAGCGTGCCCGCCCCGCCCCGTACCGGCCGCGCCGCTCCCGGCCGGGCGGCCGGCTCACCCGGTACCACGCCGGCGCCTCCGGGCGTCGATGAGCATCTCCTGGACGTTCGGCAGCCGCTGCCCCTCGGCGTCGAGGTTGTGGCGCTGCCAGTTGCCGTCGGGGCCGAGGTGCCAGGAGTCGACCGTCTCGGACACCCCGGTGTCCAGCAGCCGTACCAGGGAGGCCCGGTGGGACGGGTCGGTGACCCGGACCAGGGCCTCGATCCGGCGGTCGAGGTTGCGGTGCATCATGTCGGCGCTGCCGATCCACACCTCCGGCTCGCCGCCGTTCTCGAAGATGAAGACCCGCGAGTGCTCCAGGAACCGGCCCAGCACGCTGCGCACCCGGATGTTCTCCGACAGGCCCTCGACGCCGGGCCGTACGGCGCAGATGCCGCGCACCCAGATGTCGACGCTCACCCCGGCCTGGGAGGCGCGGTAGAGCGCGTCGATGGTCGCCTCGTCCACCAGCGAGTTGATCTTGAAGCGGACATGGGCCGGGCGGCCCGCCCGGGCGTTCGCGGCCTCCTTGTTGATCCGCTGGACCAGTCCGTCGCGCAGCGAGGTGGGCGCCACCAGCAGCCGGCGGTAGGACTCGCGGCGGGAGTAGCCGGAGAGCCGGTTGAACAGGTCGGACAGGTCCGCGCCGACCTGCGGGTCGGCCGTGAGCACGCCGATGTCCTCGTACAGCCGGGCGGTCTTCGGGTGGTAGTTGCCGGTGCCGACGTGGCTGTAGCGGCGCAGGGTCTCGCCCTCCTGCCGTACCACCAGCGACAGCTTGCAGTGGGTCTTCAGCCCCACCAGCCCGTACACCACATGGCAGCCCGCCTGCTCCAGCTTGCGCGCCCACTTGATGTTGGCCTGCTCGTCGAAGCGGGCCTTGATCTCGACCAGCACCAGCACCTGCTTGCCGCTCTCGGCGGCGTCGATCAGCGCGTCGACGATGGGCGAGTCGCCGGAGGTCCGGTACAGCGTCTGCTTGATGGCGAGCACGTCCGGATCGGCCGCGGCCTGCTCCAGGAACGCCTGCACGGAGGTGGAGAACGAGTCGTACGGGTGGTGCAGCAGCACGTCGCGGCGGCGCAGCGCGTCGAAGATGTCGGGTGCCTGCGCGGACTCCACCTCGGCGAGGTCGCGGTGCACGCCGCCGACGAACTTCTTGTACCGCAGCTCCGGCCGGTCCTGGGAGGCGATGCCGAACAGGCCCGTCAGGTCCAGCGGACCGGGCAGCGGGTAGACCTCGGCCTCGGAGATCTTCAGCTCGCGGACCAGCAGGTCCAGTACGTACGGGTCGATGGACTCCTCGACCTCCAGGCGCACCGGCGGGCCGAAGCGGCGCCGCATGAGCTCCTTCTCCAGTGCCTTCAGGAGGTTCTCGGCGTCGTCCTCCTCGACCTCCAGGTCCTCGTTGCGGGTGACCCGGAAGGCGTGGTGGGCGAGCACCTCCATGCCCGGGAAGAGCTCCTCCAGATGCGCCGCGATCACGTCCTCCAGCGGCACGAAGCGCTGGACGCCGCCGTGGTTGCCGACCTCCAGGAAGCGGGACAGCAGCGGCGGCACCTTCACCCGCGCGAAGTGCTCGTGGCCGGTGACGGGGTTGCGGACCACCACGGCGAGGTTGAGGGAGAGCCCGGATATGTACGGGAAGGGGTGCGCGGGGTCCACGGCCAGCGGAGTGAGCACGGGGAAGATCTGCTGGCGGAACAGGGTGAACAGGCGCGCCTGCTCCTTGTCGGTGAGCTCGTGCCACCGGATCAGGTGGATGCCCTCGTCGGCGAGCGCCGGGGCGACGTCCTGCTGGTAGCAGGCGGCGTGCCGGGCCATCAGCTCGCGCGAGCGGGTCCAGATCAGCTCCAGCACCTCGCGCGGCTGCAGCCCGCTGGCGCTGCGGGTCGCCACGCCCGTGGCGATGCGGCGCTTCAGGCCGGCGACGCGGACCATGAAGAACTCGTCCAGGTTGCTGGCGAAGATGGCCAGGAAGTTCGCCCGTTCGAGCAGCGGGGTGGCCGGGTCCTCGGCCAGCTCCAGCACCCGCTCGTTGAACGCCAGCCAGCTGCGCTCGCGGTCCAGGAAGCGGCCCTGGGGCAGCTCCTCGCCCTCGGTCTGGTCGACGTAGTCGTCGGCGTCCGCGTCCAGGTCCGGTTCCAGCTCCAGCTCTCCCACGACCGCGGCGGCGACCGCGTGCGGCCGGTGCGCGGCGAGGGAGCCGACGGAGGGCTGCGCGGCGGAGTTCGCGCCGTTGGAGGATGCGGACTCGGCGGTGAAGGCGGGATCTTCCATACCCCCATTGTTCCGCGCCTCATCCGGTTCAGGCACGGCGGCGGGTGCTCCGGCGGGGGGTTCGGGGCCGCGCGCGCCCGGCGGATCGGGAACAGCGGCGAGGGGTGCGGTGGGGCGCTGCATTCGCTCAGGCTCGCAAGCGAGTCTTAACCAGCGGTAACGGCGGGGTGGCGGTGAGGCGTCGTGCGG
Source organism: Streptomyces sp. NPDC051940 (assembly GCF_040680895.1). Taxonomy (NCBI): domain Bacteria; kingdom Bacillati; phylum Actinomycetota; class Actinomycetes; order Kitasatosporales; family Streptomycetaceae; genus Streptomyces; species Streptomyces sp. NPDC051940. The sequence continues at coordinate 54,130 of NZ_JBFAXR010000045.1, forward strand.
CTTCGGGCGATCTCGTACGGGGCGGTAGTTGAGCGTCGTACGGATTCGGGGTGCGGGGGTGGCGTGCTGCGGGGGCGGGCGTGGAACGCGGCGGAGGGCGGGCCTCCGCGGGCGTGACGCACGTCTCCGGTCCTAGGGCCCGGATACGGCGAAAGTCCGTGGCGGTGGAGGATCCCGCCGACGTAAGCTGCGCAAGCCTGCTTCACCAGTTACATCAGTCCGGGGGTCGCCCATGTCCATCACCCGCCTCAGACGCGCCGCCCGCGAGACCGTCAGCGGGCTCCCCCGCGAGTTCTGGTGGCTGTGGACCTCCACCCTGGTCAACCGCCTCGGCGCCTTCGTCGCCACGTTCATGGCCCTGTACCTGACCATGGAGCGCGGCTACTCCGCCTCGTACGCCGGTCTCGTCGTCGCCCTGCACGGGCTCGGCGGCGTGCTGGGCTCGATCGGCGGCGGTGTGCTCGCCGACCGGCTGGGACGGCGGCCCACCCTGATGCTCGCGCAGGCGTCGACCGCCGGGACCGTGGCGCTGCTCGGCTTCATGAACGACCCCGTGGCCATCCCCGCCGTGGCGCTGGCCGTCGGTGTCACGTCGAACGCGTCCCGTCCCGCCGTACAGGCGATGATGGCGGACATCGTGGCGCCCGAGGACCGGGTGCGGGCCTTCTCCCTGAACTACTGGGCCATCAACCTCGGCTTCGCCGTCTCCTCGGCCGCCGCCGGCTTCATCGCCGAGTACAGCTACCGGGCGGGCTTCCTCCTCGAAGGCGCGATGACACTCGTCTGTGCCGTGCTGGTGTTCGTGAAGCTGCCCGAGTCGCGGCCCGACCGAGGTCCGGCCGCGAAGGGCGCGGGCGACGACGTCAGCCTGCGGACCGTGGCGCGCGACCGGCGCTTCATGGGCGTCGTGGGGCTGTCCTTCCTGATCTCGCTGGTCTTCTCGCAGGGCGGCATCACGCTGCCCGTGGCGATGGGCGCGGACGGCTTCTCCAGCTCCGACTTCGGTCTCGTCATCGCCGTGAACGGCGTGCTCATCGTCGCGCTGCAGATCCCCGTGACCCGGTTCATCCAGCACCGCGACCCGCGCCGGCTGCTGATCGTCTCGGCGCTGCTGGCCGGGTACGGCTTCGGGCTCACCGCCTTCGCCGGCTCGATCGCCGTGTACGCGCTGACTGTGTGCGTGTGGACCCTCGGCGAGATCATCAACGCGCCCACCCAGACGGGCCTGGTCGTCCGGCTCTCGCCGGTCCACGGCCGCGGGCGCTACCAGGGCATGTACTCCATGTCCTGGTCGGTCGCCGCCCTGGTGGCGCCGCTGCTCGGCGGCTTCGTCATCGACCGGTACGGCGCGGACTGGCTGTGGGCGGGCTGCGGTGTGGTGGGCACCGCGGCCGCGCTCGGCTACTGGCTGCTGATGCGCGGGCTGCCCGCGGACACCGGCACGGTCGCCGCGGCGGCCGGCACCGGTGCGCGCAAGGCGGAGGCCGCCGCCTAGGGCGTGTCCGGCCGGGCGCCGCGGGGGTGGGCCCGGCCGGACGGCCGGTGGTCAGACGCCGAGCGTGCGCTGGGCGTCGTACAGGTTGCGCGGGGTGACGCGGGTCGTGCCGTACAGCTCCAGCCGCGTGTCCAGGTCGCCGGTGAAGTCGGGCCGGTCGATCTGGCCGAACGGGCGCACCGGGGTGATCGCCACCGTCGCGCTGCGCGGCGCCACGTCGTCGATCCGCACGCAGCCCGCGCGCTCGTTGGTGACGGTCACGTTCCAGTGGGCGAAGCGCGCCCCGTACAGCGGGCCCGCGTCGTCGCTGCCGCCGTGGGCGCCGGTGTTGTTCACCGTGATGTCGGTACGGACGTTGGCGAACGGCAGCCCGCGGTGGGTGTCGAACGTCGCCATCTCCATCACGCCCCGCGACCAGACGTTGTGGCTGGACAGGCCCTCGACGTTGATGCCGTGCAGCCCCGAGCCGGGGACGGCGGGCGCGGTGCGGTCCTCGATCCGGAAGTCCTCGACGAGGTTGTCGTGGGACTGCTCGCGGCAGGCGTACGGATGGTGGCTGCCGCGCCCGCCGACCGAGGTGCGGCGCAGGGTGCAGGCCTTGGCGGCGACGAAGAGGAAGCCGTTGTCGACGTGCACGGTGCGCACCTGGTCCACCCAGCAGTCCCAGGCGCACTGCAGGACGACGCCGTTGTACCCCTTGTCCTGCAGATGGCGCAGCTGCGGGGTCTCGGTCATCTCGACGGTCAGCGACTCCAGTCCGGAGCCCGTGACGGGCGGGACGAGGGTGGTCAGCCGCGGCGCGAACTCCGGCCGCGCGTCCAGCGGCAGCGGCCGGTCCAGGGTCACCCGGTCGCCGTCGACGGCGGTGACGCGGACGGGCCATTCGTACGGCGGGTAGGAGAGCAGCTTGGTCTTGTTCTCCCAGTAGTACGACGAAGTCCCCGCGATGTCCCCGCACATGTGCGCCAGCAGGGCGTGGTCCGGGGTGTCGTCCAGCTGGAGCATCACCCGGTCGCCGGGGGCGAGCGCGCCCGGGTCGGCGACGGTGACCGTCCAGTCGCCCTGCCGGGCGGGCGCGGCCAGGGCGGTCAGCGTCTCGCACTGCTCGCGCCGGTTGCCGGACCAGCCCTCCAGCGGCCAGTCCTGCGCCTGGATCGCCTCGACGAGGGAGGTGAAGCGGGCGCGCGGCGCGATCCACACCAGGCCGCCGCACCAGGACCAGGCGGAGTTGGAGCCGCCGAAGCGGCTGCGGTTGATGCCGACGATCTGCTCGAGGGAGCGGGTGAAGTACAGCGTCGTCTCGCCGATGCCGTCGCCGCGTACGACGACGTTCGACCAGCCGATCTGGATGATGTCGTCGCACCGGTAGCGGCCCGCCGGGATCACCACCGTGCCGCCGCCCGCCTCGCCGACCTCCCGTATCGCGGCGTTGATGGCGGGCGCGGCGTCGGCGGAGCCGTCGGGGACGGCGCCGTAGCGCTGCACGTTGGCGCGGACCGGGGGGCTGGGGAAGGGGGTGGCGCCGTAGTCGCAGCCGGCGCGGGCGACGTAGGGGATCTGGGGGTGGGTGTAGGGCGTGGCGGCGAACTCCCGCCACAGGTCCGGGGTCTGCGCCGCGTCCGCCCGTGCCGGGGAGGCGCCGCCGAGCACCGCGGAGCCGGCCGCGAGTCCGGCGGCGTTGCCGAGGAGCCGACGCCGGGAGATGCCCGAGGGGGTGGAGTCCATGAGCCCGCCTTTCATGGATGTGAACAGCATTCACGGATGAGCCGTGGCTGAGCGTGCCATGCCACCCGGGACTCCAGGAAGACCCGTGCGCCGTTCACGTATATGCACCGCAGGGCGGAGTGAGGGCCCTGGGTCAGCCCTCGGGCTGGGTGAGGTGGCGGAACGCCTCGAGGTTGCGGGTCGACTCGCCGCGCGACGTACGCCACGCGTACTCCTTGCGGATCGCGGTGGCGAAGCCCATCTCCAGCAGGGTGTTGAAGCTGCCGTCGGCGTTCTCCAGCACCGTGCCCAGCAGCCGGTCGATCTCGTCCGGGGTGACGGCGGAGAGCGGCAGCTTGCCGACGAGATAGATGTCGCCGAGCTTGTCGACGGCGTAACCCACCCCGTACAGCCGCAGGTTGCGCTCCAGCAGCCAGCGGTGGACGCCGGCCTCGTTCTCGTCGGGGTGGCGGATGACGAAGGCGTTCACCGACAGGGAGTGCGCGCCGACGACCAGGGAGCAGGTGGTGGAGAGCTTGCGGGTGCCGGGCAGCGAGACGACGTAGCTGCCGTCCTGCGGGCTCTCCCACTCCAGGCCCGCCTCGGTGAGCGTGGCCTCGATGACCGTACGAGCGTCAGACATGCAGCGATCGTAGGCGACGGCGGTGCTCCGCCATCGCCCCCGCGTACACCTCGGCCGTGGCGGTCGCCGTCGCGTCCCAGCCGAAGCCCCGCGCGTGCCGGGCGGCGGCCTGGCCCATCCGGGCGGCCAGCGGCGTGTCGGCGGCCAGGCGATGGAGCGCCGAGGCGTAGTCGTCCGGGTCGTGACCGGGGATCAGGAAACCGCTCACGCCGTCCCGTACCGCCACGGGCAGCCCGCCGACGGCCGCCGCGACCACGGGCGTGCCGCAGGCCTGCGCCTCGATGGCGACGAGGCCGAAGGACTCCGAGTACGACGGGACCACCAGCACCGAGGCCGCCCGGAACCACTCGGCCAGCCGGTCCTGCCCCACCGGCGGCACGAACCGTACGACGTCGGAGACGCCGAGCTTCGCGGCCAGCTTCTGCAGCGCCTCGGGCTTGTCCAGCCCGCTGCCGCTGGGACCGCCGACGACGGGCACGACGAGCCGGTCGCGCAGCGCCGGGTCGCGCTCCACCAGCACGGCGGTGGCGCGCAGCAGGACGTCGGGAGCCTTCAGCGGCTGGATCCGGCCCGCGAACAGCGGGACGAACGCGTCCGCGGGCAGCCCCAGCGCGGCCCGGGCGCGCAGCCGGCCGCTGTCGACACCGCCCGCGCCCGGACGGAAGCGGTCCAGGTTCACCCCCGGATGGACCACCGCGACCTTCGCCGGATCGGCCTCGTAATGGCTGATCAGGTCGTACGCCTCGTCGTCGGTGTTGGCGATCAGCCGGTCCGCGGCGTCCACGATCTGCGACTCGCCGATCACGCGGGCCGACGGCTCGGGGATGTCGCCCTCGGCGAGCGCGGCGTTCTTGACCTTCGCCATCGTGTGCATCGTGTGCACCAGCGGGACGCCCCAGCGCTCCGCGGCCAGCCAGCCCACCTGGCCGGAGAGCCAGTAGTGGGAGTGCACCAGGTCGTAGTAGCCGGGCCGGTGCCCGGCCCACGCCTGCATCACGCCGTGCGTGAAGGCGCACAGCTGCGCGGGCAGCTCCTCCTTCTTCAGCCCCTCGTACGGACCGGCGTCCACGTGCCGCACCAGCACCCCGGGCGCCAGCTCCACCCGGGGCGGCAGGGTCCCGGTGGTGGCGCGGGTGAAGACCTCGACCTCGATGCCCTGCGCGGCGAGCCGGCGGGCCAGCTCCACGATGTAGACGTTCATCCCGCCGGCGTCGCCCGTGCCGGGCTGGTGCAGCGGGGAGGTGTGCACGGAGAGCATCGCGATCCGGCGGGGACGGCGTCCGCCGGCCGCGCCCAGCACCGAGGCCGCGAGGCGGCGCCGCTGCGGACGTGCGGGGGTGCTGCGGGTACGCAGGCTCACGGTGTGCGGCCTTCCTCGTGTGCGGCGTCGGCTGACGTGATCCCCCTCCAGGGTGGAACCGGACGCGGGGTCTTCGCATTCCCGGGGGGCCGGGGGCTTCGTGTTCCGGGGTCCGGCGCGGTCCCGGGCGCGTTCTACGCTGAGGGGCATGACGTCGTCCTCACGGCCGGTCGGCTCCATCACCCGGGGGACGACCAACCCGAACCGCCTGCGCCGGATGGACCGCTGGATCGCCGCCGTGCACGGCCCCGCCCTGCGGTCCGCCGCCGCCCCCGTGGCCGTGGACCTGGGCTACGGGGCGGCCCCGTGGACGGCCGTCGAGCTGCTGGAGCGGCTCCTTCCCGGCTGCCCCGCCGTACAGGTGGTGGGGGTGGAGATCGACCCCGCCCGCGTCGAGGCGGCCCTCCCCTACGCACGCCCCGGGCTGACCTTCGTCCGCGGCGGCTTCGAGGTACCCGTACCCGGCCGCCCGATGCTGATCCGGGCGGCGAACGTGCTGCGCCAGTACGACGAGGACGCCGTCGCCGAGGTGTGGTCGCGGCTGTGCGCGCGCCTCGCACCCGGCGGGCTGCTGGTGGAGGGCACGTGCGACGAGATCGGCCGCCGCCACGTGTGGGTGGCCCTGGACCCCTCGGGCCCGCGCACCCTCACGCTCGCCGCCCGTCTCGGCTCCCTCTCCACCCCGTCCGACCTGGCGGAACGCCTCCCCAAGGCCCTCATCCACCGCAACGTCCCCGGCGAGCCCGTCCACGCCTTCCTCCGCGACCTCGACCACGCCTGGTCCTCCGCCGCGCCCTACGCCTCGCTCGGCGCGCGCCAGCGCTGGCTGCGCGCGGTGACGTCGCTGGCGGGGGACTGGCCGCTGACGGACGGCCCCCGCCGCTGGCGGCAGGGAGAGGTGACGGTGCGATGGGAGGCGGTGGCGCCCGGGGGGCTCCGCTGAGGCGGGGGGTCCCGGGGCTCCCGCTAAGGCGTCCCTAGGGCGACGCGGAAAGCCCCGGCATGCGTGGATTACGCTCAGGGCATGGCCGACGCACCGTACAAGCTGATCCTCCTCCGCCACGGCGAGAGCGAGTGGAACGCGAAGAACCTGTTCACCGGCTGGGTGGACGTCAACCTCACCGACAAGGGCGAGAAGGAGGCGGTCCGCGGCGGCGAGCTGCTGAAGGACGCCGGGCTGCTCCCCGACGTCGTCCACACCTCCCTGCAGAAGCGTGCGATCCGCACCGCGAACCTCTCGCTCACCGCCGCCGACCGGCACTGGATCCCGGTGCACCGCTCCTGGCGGCTCAACGAGCGGCACTACGGCGCGCTGCAGGGCAAGGACAAGGCGCAGACCCTCGCGGAGTTCGGCGAGAAGCAGTTCATGGAGTGGCGCCGCTCGTACGACACCCCGCCGCCGGCCCTCGAGGACGGCACGGAGTTCTCGCAGAGCGACGACCCGCGCTACGCGGGCATCCCGGCCGAACTGCGCCCGCGCACGGAGTGCCTGAAGGACGTCGTCGCCCGGATGCTCCCGTACTGGTACGACGCGATCGTCCCCGACCTCCTCGACGGCCGCACGGTCCTGGTCGCCGCCCACGGCAACAGCCTGCGCGCCCTGGTCAAGCACCTCGACGGCATCTCGGACGAGGACATCGTCGGCCTGAACATCCCCACGGGCATCCCCCTCTACTACGAACTGGACGCCGACCTCCACCCGGTCACCAAGGGCGGCCAGTACCTCGACCCGGAGGCGGCGGCCTCGGCGATCGAGGCGGTCAAGAACCAGGGCAAGAAGTAGCCGCGTCCGCGATCAGGCCCCCGACCTGCGTGTACGGCGCGGTCCGTGCATGACGCAGCCCCGGCCCGGGAGCTCCCGGGCCGGGGCGGCGGCATGGGGGCGGGGGCCGGGGTCGGAAGAGCGTCGGGGAGGGGAAGGGGGGACCGTAT
>NZ_JBFAXR010000046.1:0-60579 GCF_040680895.1 Streptomyces sp. NPDC051940
CATCCCGTTCCAGCAGCCGCTCGTGGCGGGCGCGGGCGGCTTCTTCGCCCCGCACATCCGCGCGTACATGCGGCGTACCGGCGGCCGTCGGCCTATGGCAGGAGCAGGTGTCAGGAGGCGGTGAGGGTGGCCACCGTCAGCTGCCGGACGCCCTTGAGCGGGGTGTAGTAGAGCGCGCCCTGCAGAGCCGAGATCCGGTCGAAGCCGACGTCGTCGAAGTTCAGCGAGACCAGCTCGTCCGCGCCGTCACCGTCCAGATCGCCGGTGAAGACGTTCTGGCCGGCCTTCAGGCTGAGGCTGGTCAGCGCTGCCGGGAAGGTGCCGTCCGCCTCGAGGAGCGAGGCGTCGTAGACACGCGCACCGCCCTGGATACCGGCCCAGACCAGCGCCCTGCCGCCCGGACCCGTGAAGTACCCGCCCGAGGTCTGGGGAAAGGTCGAGAAGCCGGTCTCGGCCTCGGCGCCCCAGGTGTTGAAGCCCCCGGTGACAGCCTGGGTCAGTCCGGCCGGGCTGGTGAAGAAGCTGCAGCACCCGTTGATCCCGCCGATGAGCCTGGTACGCAGCACCTCGCCGGTGCGGCCGTCGCGGATCTCGGTGACGGCCGGCCAGCCGCCGGCGGCCCCGTGCGAGCCCCAGGTGAAGACGACGGCGTGCCCGTCGGCGTACGGGATCTCCGGCGAGGCGAACGTGCCGTTGCGCATGCCTGCGGCGCGCAGTGTGCCGTCGGTGCCTTCCGGCGCCTTCGGGTCGGCCTTCCAGGCCAGGGTGCCGTCCTTGGCGTCCAGGGCGACGCCGTTGACGGCCGGAGTGGCGCCGGTCTCGGCGACACCCATCGAGTTGCGCTCGTTGAACGCCGCGTACACCCGGCCGTCGGCGACCGACGCGGTGGAGAACACGACACCGGCATCGGGGGCGGCGTACTCCCACATCAGCTGCCCGCCGCCGCGATGGGCGCGCACCTTGTCGGTGGGCACGACGACCTCGGCCTCGCCGTCGCCGTCGAGGTCGGCCGGGGTGACGGTGTAGACGTACTGGCCGTTGCCGTCGATCCGGGTGAGGGTCTTGCCGGTGGCGGCGTCGAGGACGACCGCCGCCGCGTCGGCCGCGACGACCACCTCGGGGCGGCCGTCACCGGTCGTGTCGCCCAGCTTGAGCTCGACGGCGCGGCCCGGCAGGACCGCCTGCCACAGCAGCTTCGGCGTGCCCGCGACCAGCGAGGGGCCGTCGTACGCCCACAGGCCCTGCGCGTCACCGCCGACGATCAGGTCCTTCTTGCCGTCGCCGTTGACGTCCGTCGAGGTGGCGGTGGACAGGGCACCCCGGCGGGGCAGCACGTTCTGCTCGTGGCCGCCGGCCAGCCCGAAGGTGCGGATGTTCTGGTCGGGATCGGAGGTACGGACGTGCCAGCCGTCCTTGTCCTTGTACGTCTCGGCGAACAGCGGCGAGACGTTCGGGCCCTCCTGCTTCCACTTGACCGAGCCGTCGTTACCGGCCAGGGCGATCAGCCGGGCGAGCCGCTGGCCGCCCTGGTTGACGGAGGTGTCCTTCAGGCGGTCGTTCTGGGCGGAGAGCAGCAGCTTGCCGTCGGCTGTCTCCAGGCCCCAGACGGAGCTGCCGTCCTTGCCGTTGCCCGGGTCACGCTTGATCGTGTACGACCACTTCTGCGCGCCGGTCCCGCCGTCCACGACGCGGGCGGTGGCGGCGTTGATGAAGAGGTTCGAGTCGAGCGTCGACTCGCTGACCGCGTACTCGGCCTTGTCGTCACCGGCGAGCTGACCGATCGCCAGGTTCAGCGGCAGGGCGTTGATCCGGGAGTCGAGCCTCGTACGGGTGCCGGTGGCCGTGTCGTACGCGGCGATCTCGTAGCGCATGCCGTCGGTCAGGTCCGCCATCTCCAGGGCGACGAGACGGCCGCGGGTGGCGTCATACTTCAGCTGGCGCGAGTACAGCGCGCCGTCCGTCTGCCACCGGACGGCACCGTCGGCGGTGTCCACGAGCAGGGTGTGGCCCGCGGTGGGCGCGGTCGCCGACGTCTTGGTCTCGTCCCACGAGACGGCGAGCTGCCCGCCGGGCAGCTCCTGCATACCGCCGAACGTGGTCCCGGCACGCTTGCCGGTGTCGAGCTTCCAGTCCGCCGCCGGGGTGAGCTTGCCGTCGGCGGAGCTGAAGCGCACGCCGTACAGGGCGGCGTTGGCGCCGCTGGTGTCGGTTCGGTTCCAACCCGGCGTGTCGCCGTACACCAGGGTGGTGCCGACGATCCGCACCTGGTACGCGCCCGCGGTGAGCTTCCACCACAGGGTCTTGCCGGTCGCGCCGTCCAGCACCGTGACGAAGGTGCCCGTGTGCAGCGAGGAGCCGGGGATGTTGAACCACTCGACGCTCGCCGCGTTCATCGTGACAGCGAGGTCGGCGACGCCGTCGCCGGTCAGGTCGCCCGTGTCGTAGCCCAGGTCGGAGCTCGGCGAAAACGGACTGACCGCGTTGTAGCCCATCACGACGCGGACCGGGTAGAACTCCTTCTCCCACGGCCGGTACGGCGTGATGCCCCACTCCTTGGTGAAGGAGAGGTTGTCGCGGGTCCAGACCGCCTTGCCGTCCTTGGTCAGCCGCTGGATCAAGCCGAGGCTGCCGATGGCGAGGTAGTCGGAGCCGGCACCGCCGAGGGCGGTCGTGTCGGCGTGCCCCTGGGCGCCCTCGAGGGCGGTCTTCACGGTCGCGGTCAGACCCGCGGCCGTGGTGGACGCGTCGGAGGCGGCGGCGGGGGCCGAGGTGTCGGTGCCCGCGTCGGGGGTGACGTTCGCGGTGGCGGCGTCCCCGTACAGGTCGGGCTGGAGCCGCTGCTCCAGGCTCTGCGCCTCGTCCTCGGTCAGCGTCAGCAGCCCGCTACTGTCGGTCTCGGCGGCGGACGAGGCGGGCGCGCAGGTCAGCGCCAGGCCGGCCGCCACCAGGGCGGAGGCGAGCCGGACGGCCCGCAGGGAGCCGCGGCGGGAAGGTGTGCTCATCAGATGGTCCCCTGCGTGAAGCGGATGGCGGACAGGTCCGTCAGCACGGACTCGTTGAAGGCGTAGCCCAGGCCGTCGGTGCCGCCCTGGTTCTCGATGCCGACAGTCGCCGAGGAGCCCTGCTCGCCGGTGGTGGCGCCGATGCCCTGGTACTGGAGGGTGATCGAGCCGGTGGCCTCGTCGAAGACGGCCTCGAAGGTGACGCGGGCGGAGGTGTCGGCGGCCAGCGCCGCGTTCGTCCACACGATCGCGAAGCGGCGGCTGCCGGCGGTGCCGGTGACGGCGGTCTTCACGGACGACTTCTTGTCCAGGACGAGGTCGTCCCAGAAGGCGGCGACGATGCCGTTGGGCTGCGCGGCGCTCGGCAGCACGGTGTTGGCGTAGTCGCCGAGCCGCGGCTGGAGGAAGTTGACCAGTCCGTTGGTGGTGATCGACGCGCTGGTGTAGTCGACGCCGTAGAAGCGGACGGGGAACGGCAGGTTCACGGTGGCGGCGTTCTCGTCGCCGCTCAGGGCGACGGCGGTCCGGCCGTCGATCCAGGAGTACGCGGCCGGAGCACAGGAGTAACTGCCAGCGGCGTCGGTGCGGTTCGGTAGCGTCGCGGTGACGCTCTCGTCGCCGTCCACGGTCAGCGTCGCCGTTCGCACACCGTTACACTTCACGGGGGCTGCCGGGGTGGCGGTGAGAGTGAAGGAGCCCTCGGCCACGTCCGGCAGGCTGAAGCGGCCCGACGCGTCGGAGACCGCGGCGGCGATCGGGGCCTCGACCAGGCGCACGGTGGCGCCGGGCAGCGGCTTGCCGGTGACGTCGAGCACGGTGCCGCTGACGGCGTGGTGCGGGACGGCGGAAATCGTCAGGTCACGCGTGGCGTTCTCGCCGGTCGCGACCGTCAGGCCCGGCTCGGTGGCGGTGGCGTAGCCGTATCCGGTGAGGGTGACGGTGTACTCGCCGGCGGGCAGGGTCAGCCGGTAGTGGCCGTCGGTGCCGGTGACGACCGTACGGGAGAAGTCGCCGTTCGCGGCCTTGACCGTCATGTTCGCCAGTGCCGCGCCGGTGGCCCGGTCGGTGACGGTTCCGGTGACGATCGCGGCGGTGCGCGGCGAGGCGTCGACGGCGCCGAGGACGTCGAGCTTGCCCTCGCCCCAGATGTTGTTGGCGTCGGCGGTGCCGCCGCAGTGGGTGTCGTCCACGTCCCGGGCCGCGTCGTTCAGCAGGGCGCGGGTCGCGTCGATGTTCCCGATCAGCGACGGGGCGGCGGACCAGAGCAGGGCGACCGCGCCGGCGACGTGCGGGGTGGCCATCGAGGTGCCGTCGATGGTGCGGTAGCCGCCGCCGATCCAGGAGGAGCGGACGGCGACGCCGGGGGCGGCGATGTGCGGTCGCGGCGAACCGTCGACGGGGGACGGGCCGAAGCCGGAGAAGTCGGCGATGCGGCCGTTGGCGTCGTACGCGCCGACGGCGTACGTCACGCCCTCGGCGCCCGGCGGGTGGGAGGTGGAGCAGGTGACGCCGTCACCGTCGTTGCCGGCCGCGAACGCGTCGAAGATGCCGGCGGCGTGCCAGGCGGCGACGATGTCCTGGTAGAAGTTCTGGCCGTCGGTGCCGCCCCAGGAGTTGTTGATGATGTCCGGGGCCAGATCGGGCCGCGGGTTGTTCCCGTTGTGGTCGGTGGGGGCGAGCATCCACTGGCCGGCCGCGAGCAGGTACGGGTCGGAGCACTGGTTGGACTCGCAGCCCTTCGCGGCTATCCACTTGGCGCCGGGGGCGACGCCGATGCCGCCGGAGCCGACCATGGTGCCCATGGTGTGCGTCCCGTGGCCGTTGTTGTCGCAGGGCGCGGGCGTGGCCGAGCACACCCCGGTCGGGTCGAACCAGTTGTAGTCGTGCACGGCACTCGTGCCGTTCCAGCCCCGGTAGCTGCTCTGCAGCGCCGGGTGGCTGCCCTGCACACCGGAGTCGATGCTGGCGATGACGATGCCGTCGCCGCGGTCGGCGTACTGGTCCCAGACCTCGTCGGCCCGGATGTCGTCGATGCCCCACTCGATGGTGGAACCGTCGGCTCCGGTCGCCTGGGTGGTGGCGTCCGTGGCGGCCGACTGCTCCAGGTCGTCGATCTTGTACGTACGGGAGGGGACGATCTCCGCGACGTCCGCACGGGCGGCGAGCTTCCCGACGAGGGCCTCGTCGCCGGTCAGCCGGAGGGTGTTGGCGATCCAGTACGACTGGTAGCCGACCTTCTCCTTGTCAAGGAAGGCCTTGAGGGGTGCCTGGCTGGTGGCGGCCGTCTCGCGCAGCGCGTCGAACGCGGCGGTCGCCTTCCTGGCGTGGCCGCGCGCGGCGCGGGCCTTGGCCAGGTCGGCGTGGTCCTTCAGCACGACGAAGAACGTGGCGTCCTTGCCGGCGTCGACCGTGTCGAGGACGGACCGGTCGACCTTCGCCAGGTCCGAGGGCGTGCCGGGCGCGGCCTGCGCGACCGCCGGGGCCGAGCCTGCGAGCACCGCGACGGTGACGGCCGCTGCCCAGGCGGCTCGTCTTCGCCGTGGGGTACGGGGCAGATTCATCGGGCGTGCTCCTTCGTGCGTGGGAACGGAGAAGGCTTCCCCGGTACTGCCGCGTCGGCGCGAGGGGCCGGGGAGCCCGCGCGCAAGATAGGGGGACGCAGTTACTGGCGGATTACCGCTCAGCTGGAGCGGGTTCGGGACTGCCTCCGGCCGCTGTAACAAGCACCCCGTCGGCGTGGGGCTGAAGCGAACTTGGGCAAGCCGTGATGCGGAAGGGCCTCCTCGAAACACCCCCTCACGTGTAACACTGCCGCGAGCATGTGCAGTTGATCTGCATTCCGAACGTGCAACACCGCTGAACCCTCAGAAGGGGACCACTGGTGAAAAAACTTGTCGTGGGCATGGCCTTGGGGCCCGCGCTCACAGCCCTCCTGGCGGCCGGACTGCAGCCCGCCGCCGCGGCCGCGAACGACGGAGAGACGCCGGTATCCCCGGCGGGCGCCGCGCACCGTGCGGACAACCGTCCCGGGCCGCTGACCGATCAGCGCAACGAGATGCGCAAGCAGGCGATCGACCTGGTCGCCAAGGGGAAGGCCAAGGCCGACGCGAAGGGCGTCGTGAAGCTCGGCGAGGGGAAGTTCGCCGAGACCACGACGGCCAAGCAGGACAAGATCTTCACGATCCTGTCCGAGTTCGGCGACCAGAGCGTCGGCCGTTACGGCACGGTGCCCGGCCCCGCGCACAACGAGATACCCGAGCCCGACCGTACGACCGACAACTCGACCACATGGGCGCCGGACTACGACAAGGCCTACTACGAGAACATGTTCAACGGCTCCGGCGAGTCGATGCGCACGTTCTACGAGGGCATGTCCAACGGCCGCTACTCGGTGACGAACACGGTCACCGACTGGGTCAAGGTGCCGTTCAACGCCTCGTACTACGGCGACAACGCCCGTGAGGACAACGGCGGTTCCTGGGACTTCATCCAGGACTCCGGCAACGCCTGGTGGGACGGCCAGATCGCGGCGGGCAAGACGCCGGCCGAGATCGACGCCTACCTCGCGCAGTTCGACGTGTGGGACCGCAACGACTGGGACCACGACGGCAACTTCGACGAGGCCGACGGCTACATCGACCACTTCCAGGCCGTCCACGCCGGTGAGGGCGAGGACGCCGGCGGCGGCGCCCAGGGCGAGGACGCCATCTGGTCGCACCGCTGGTACGTCAACGGCGACGACTACGGGATCACCGGTCCGGCCGTGGGCACCACGCAGAACAAGGCGGGCGGCGCCCGCATCGGCCAGTCGAAGTACTGGCTGGGCGACTACACCACCGAGGGCGAGAACGGCGGCGTCGGCGTCTTCTGCCACGAGTTCGGCCACGACCTCGGGCTGCCGGACTTCTACGACACCAGCGGCGGCGGCGAGAACTCCACCGCCTTCTGGACCCTGATGAGCAGCGGCTCCTGGCTCGGCCACGGCGCCGCCGGCAACGAGGGCATCGGCACCCACCCGGGCCTGATGGGCGCCCAGGAGAAGGAGTTCCTCGGCTGGCTGGACTTCAGCACGGTCGGCGTCGGCAGCTCGGGCAGCTACACGCTGAACCCGGCGCAGATCCAGGCCAAGGGCAAGGACCAGGCGGTCCGGATCAACCTGCCCGACAAGACGGCCACCAAGTCGTACACGACGCCGACCTCTGGCCAGAACGCCTGGTGGACCGGCTCCGCCGACGGCCTGAACCAGTCGCTGTCGCGCTCCGTTCCGGCGTCGTCGCGGGTCACCGTGACCGCGCAGGCCTGGTACAGCATCGAGGCCGACTTCGACTACCTGTTCGCCGAGTACTCGGTGGACGGCGGTACGACGTGGCAGCGGATCGGCACCGCCGTCGACGGTGACTCCGGCAAGTGGACGACGCTGCGCTACTCGTACAGCGCGGACGGCAAGCCCTCGATGTTCCGGTTCCGCTACCAGACCGACGGCGGTGTCCACCTCCCCGGCGCCTTCCTGGACGACATCACGTTCTCGGCCGGCGGATCGACGCTCCTCGCCGACGATGTGGAGCAGGGTGCCAACGGCTGGACGGCGGAGGGCCGGTGGAAGATCTCCACGGGCTCCGAGACGGCCACAACGCCGCAGTACTACCTGGTGGAGAACCGCGAGTACGTGGGCTCGGACAAGCTCCTCGCCGAGGGCCCGTACCAGTTCAGCAAGGGCCTCACCAAGCCGAACTGGGTGGAGTACTTCAAGTTCCAGAACGGCATGCTGGTCTGGTACGTCGACGAGTCGTACGACGACAACAACACCAGCCAGCACCCCGGCGGCGGACTGACCCTGCCCGTCGACGCCCGGCCCGCGCCCTTCGGCTACAGCGACGGAACGCGCCCGAGCAACCGCCGCCAGCCGTTCGACGCCACGTTCGGCCTCGAGGCCACCGACGCGACCTGCCTGCACAAGGAGGTCACGGTGGGTAAGGGCTCCAGCGCCACCGTGGGGACCCTCGAGGCGTGCGCGCCGTCCAACGCCGGTATCCCGGTGTTCGACGACACGGACCCGAACGCGTACTACAGCACCGCGAACGCGACCGGCAGCGTCAAGGTCGCCGGCCACGGGGTGAAGGTCACCGTCACCGGCGACGCCGGCGACGACCTGACCATCAGCGTGGTCAACCCGTCGTGACGGTCTGACCGTTACGTCACAGCAGTACGAGAACCGGCGACGGCCGGGACGCCCCAGCGGCGTCCCGGCCGTCGTGCCGTCCGGGAGCCGCGACTACGCCCCCGGGAGTACGCCCACAGCCTCCGTCCATGGGACGCCCGCGGATACCCGTACCTGCGATGTTTCTCGCGTACGGCCAAGCTCATCACCCGCGCGAAGCCAGGAGGCACCCCATGACCGTCACCACCACCCGGCAGCAGGCACCCGGCGCCCTCGTACGCCGTCCGCTCCTCCCGGTGCTGGCCTACGTCGCGCTGACCGCCGGCTACGTGGCGGCCAACCGGGACACCCCGCACCCCGACGCCTCCGGGAGCGAGGTCCTGGAGTACGCCGCGTCCCACGGCACCGCGATCACCCTGGGCGCGGTGCTGCTCGCGGCCGCCGCGATACCGCTGGTGCTCGCCGCAACGGCGCTGCTGCGGGGGCGTGTGCCGCGGGGTGCCGTGCGCGCCTGGGCGCTGGGCGGCGCGGGGCTGGCGGGGATCGCGCTGGTCGCGAGTGCCGTGTTCGCCTTCCTCGGCGGGCGGCTGGACGCCGGCGCCGACCCGGACCGGGCCCGCGAGCTGGCCGACTGGTCGTTCCTGGCCGGTGGCCCCGCGTTCGCCGTGGGGTGCGCCCTGTTCCTCGCCGCGACGGCTGTGGCCGCCGGGCTGCCCCGTGCCGCGCGGGTCACCGGGTTCGTGCTCGCGGCCGCCGGGCTGCTGTCCGTCCTCACCGTGGCGGCCGACGCCTTCGGCTATCTGCTGCCGCTGGTCCGGTTCGGCGGACTGATCTGGCTGGTCGCGGTCACCGTGACGCTGCGGCGCGGGCGCTGACCGCCGCTCAGCCCGCCCGCCGCTCCAGGATCCGCTCCGCCACCCGTACCGAGTCCACCAGCGGGTGCAGCGCCAGGGCGCGTACGGCGTGGCGCCGCTCCCCGCTCTCCGCCGCCGCGATCACCGACCGCTCCACGTCCTTCAGCGTCAGCATCAGGCCCAGCTGGCCCGGAGCCACCGCACCCACCGGCAGCGGGGCCGCGCCCGAGGCGTCGACGCGGCACGGGACCTCGATCACCGCGTCGTCGTCCAGGCCCGCGACGGTGCCGGCGTTGCGGACGTTGAGGATGAGCGTGGTGCGCTCGTCGCGGGCGATGGCGCGCATCAGGGCCAGGGCGACGCGGTCGTAGCCGCCGCCGTCGAGGTCGCAGGTGTCGCGCTGCCAGCCGCCGGTGCTCTCCCGGCTCTCGGCCATGTACGTCGCCTCGCGCTCCATGCGCGTGTCCTCCCACAGCCGCGCGGCCCGGGCCGGGTCGTCGGCGCTGGCGGAGGAGTAGAAGGCGGCCTGCTGCTCGCGCAGGAACTCGCCGCGCGTGGCGGTGGAGGAGCGCAGCGCCTCCACCGCCTCGCGGTTGAAGTAGTAGTAGTGCAGGTACTCGTTCGGCAGCGCGCCCAGCGTGCGCAGCCAGTCCGCGCCGAAGAGCTTGCCCTCCTCGAAGGAGTCGAGGGCCGCCGTGTCGGCGAGCAGCTCCGGGAGCCGGTCGCGGCCGTCGACGCGCAGGCCGCGCAGCCAGCCGAGGTGGTTCAGGCCGACGTAGTCGAACTCCGCCCGCTCGGGGTCCGCGCCCAGCGCGCGGGTGGCGCGGCGGCACAGGCCGACGGGGGAGTCGCAGATGCCGATGACCCGCTCGCCGAGCACCCGCTGCATGGCCTCGGTGACCATGCCGGCGGGGTTGGTGAAGTTGATGACCCACGCGTCGGGGGCGACGGCCGCGACCCGCTCGGCGATCGTGACGGCGGCGGGCACGCTGCGCAGCCCGTACAGCACGCCGCCCGCGCCGACCGTCTCCTGGCCCAGCACGCCCTCGGCCAGGGCCGACCGCTCGTCCGCGGCGCGGCCCGAGAGCCCGCCGACGCGGATCGCGGAGAAGACGAAGTCCGTGCCGCGCAGCGCGTCGTCGAGGTCGGTGGTGGCCCGTACGGCGGGGGCGTGCGGACGCCCGGCGGCCTGCTGCGCCAGCACGGCCGCGATGGTGTCCAGCCGTCCCGGGTCCGTGTCGTGCAGGACGAGCTCGGTGATCCGCCCCGCCTCGTCCCCGGCGTCCTCCAGCAGCGCCCGGTACACCAGCGGTACGCGGAATCCGCCGCCGCCCAGCACAGTCAGCCTCATACGGTGATGACCTCCACCCCGGCCTCGCGGAACGTCTCGAGCGTGGCCGGATCCGATTGCGTGTTCGTGATCAGCATCTGTATGTCCTGGGGGCCGCAGATGCGCGCCAGCCCCGAGTCGCCGGGGAACTTGCCGGCGCTGGCGAGCAGCACCACCTGCCGCGAGGCCTTGATCATGGCCCGCTTCACCGGCACCTCGACGTGCGTGCTGTCCAGCACGGTGCCGTCCGGCAGCACCCCGCTCGCGCCGAGGAAGAGCCTGCCGACGTACAGCTCCCGCAGGCTGACCTCGGTGAGGAGGCCGACGAGCGAGAGGTAGTTGCGGCGGACCTCGCCGCCGAGCAGGATCAGCCGCACCTCGGGGTCGTCGCGCAGCTCGTCGTACACCGCGAGATTGCTGGTCACGACGGTGACGGGGCGGCGGCGCAGCCGTTTGGCGAGCTCCAGCGTCGTGGTCCCTATGTCGAGCAGCACGACATCGCCGTCCTCGACGAGTTCGGCGGCCCGGTCGGCCACGGCGGCCTTCGCGGGCAGATCGCGGACGGCGACCTCGGCGAACGGCCGCTCGTCGTCGGCGCGGGCGGCGACCGCGCCGCCGTAGACCCGGGTGAGCCGGCCGGCCTGGCCCAGCTCGGTGAGGTCGCGGCGGGCCGTGGCCTCGCTCACGCCGAGCCGGCTGGCGATCTCCCGGACCGGCAGGACCCCCTCCGCGCCCAGGATGCTCAGCAGCTTCTCGTGGCGTGCCTCTCGCAACATGCCCGCAACGTACCCCACATGAGCGAGTCTGCGCGAGTATGACTAACCTCTTGCAAATATCGTGACCGCGGTGCAGGGTGTCGATCAATGCGGATCAGGACCATGAACGGAAAGCGACGAAGGAGCGTCTGCCGTTGAGCACTGCATCGGCCCTGCACACAGCGATCGATCCGCTGGCGGGCATACGCGCTCCCGGCGACCCCGAGCACGACGTATTCCTCACGGGCACCGTGTTCATGGACATCATCTTCACCGGCCTCGAGGGCGCCCCCCGGCGCGGCACGGAGAGCTGGGCCCGCGGTATGGGCTCCAGCCCCGGCGGCGTCGCGAACATGGCCACCGCCCTCGCCCGCCTCGGACTGCGTACGACGCTCTCGGCGCCGTTCGGCACCGATCTGTACGGCGACTACTGCTGGGAGTCCCTGGCCGACAACGAGGGCGTCGACCTCACCCCGTCCCGCCGGCTGCCGGGCTGGCACTCGCCGGTCACCGTCTCCATGGCGTACGACGGTGAGCGCACGATGGTCACGCACGAGCACCCCGTGCCCCCCAAGGACGGCCACTGCGTCCCGCGCACCCGCGCCTGTGTGGCGTCGCTGGAGGCGGGCCGCGAGGTCGAGTGGGTCAAGCGCGTGCACGAGGCCGGCAGCCTCGTCTTCTCCGACGTCGGCTGGGACGAGACCGGCGCCTGGGACCTGAAGGCGCTGGACGGGCTGGCGCACAGCCACGCCTTCCTGCCCAACGCCGCCGAGGCGCAGCGCTACACCGGCACCGACACCCCGGAGCAGGCCGTACGGGCCCTCGCCGAGCACGTGCCGATCGCCGTGGTGACCAAGGGCCCCGAGGGCGCCGTCGCCGTGGACTCCCTCACCGGGGAGAGCGCCGACGTGCCCGGGCTCGCCGTGGACGCCCTCGACCCGACCGGGGCCGGCGACGTCTTCGTGGCCGGTTTCATGACCGGCACCCTCGCGGGCTGGCCGCTGGCCGACCGGCTCGCGTTCGCCAACCTCACCGCCGCGCTGTCCGTACAGCACTTCGGCGGCTCGCTGTCCGCCCCGGACTGGACGGAGGTGGTCGCCTGGTGGATCGAGGCGTCCTCCCGCGCCCGGGCCGGCGACGCCGACGCCGCCGAGGTGGCGCGGCGCTACGCCTTCCTCGACGGCCTCGTCCCCGCCCTGGTGCGCCGGCGGCCGCGGCGGCGGGCCATCCCCACCATCGGCTTCCGGGACGAGTAGGACGTATCGGAGTCCGGGACGAGTAGGACATAAGGAGTTCTCATGGGATTGCGGTTCACGAGGCGGAGCCGGGCGGCGCTGCCGGCCGCGCTCGCGGCCTGCCTGGCCGTGCTCGCCTCCGGCTGCGTGCCCGGTACGGACGGCTCCGGCGCCCCGCAGGGCGCGGCCGGCACCGGCAGCGCGTCCGTACCGGACCCGGCGAAGGCCGGGAACGTGACGCTCACGGTCTGGGACCAGGAGGTCCGCGGCGGCACCAACGCCGAGATCGAGCAGCTGAACGCCGAGTTCCAGGAGAAGTACCCGAACGTGCGGATCAAGCGCGTCTCGCGGAGCTTCGACGATCTGAAGACCACGCTGAAGCTCGCGCTGTCCGGCACCAACCCGCCCGACGTCGTCCAGGCGAACCAGGGCTACTCCGACATGGTCTCCTTCGTCCAGGCCGGGATGCTCACCCCGCTGGACAACTACGCCGGCATCTACGAGTGGAACACCCGCTACCCCAGCACGCTGCTGAACCTCAACCGGGTCTCCACCGACGGCCGCAAGTTCGGCACGGGACGGCTGTACGGCATCTCGCAGACCGGTGAGTTCGTCGGCCTCTACTACAACAAGAAGGTCCTGGCCGAGGCCGGGCTCCAGCCCCCGAAGACCTGGCAGGAGTTCACCGACAGCCTCGCCGTGCTCAAGGACAAGGGCGAACTGCCCATCCAGCTCGGCAACCTCGACCAGTGGCCGGCCATCCACACCTTCGGCGTCGTACAGGACCACTTCGGTGCCGCCGAGAGCCGCGACACCGTCCTCGGCCGCGGTGACGGCTTCGACAACGCCCGTACCAAGGACGCGGCGGCCACCCTCACCGACTGGATGAAGAACGGCTATCTGCCGAAGGACGTCAACGGCCTCGGCTACGACGACGCCAACAAGAAGTTCGCCTCCGGCGAGGGCGCGTACCTGATGACCGGCACCTGGATGCAGGCCGACCTGAAGAAGCCGCTCGGCGACGACCTCGGCATCATGGCCCCGCCGCCCGCCACGGCCGGCGGCAAGCCCGCCACCACCGGCGGCCAGGGCCTGTCCTGGGCCATCACCTCCCGCTCGTCGCACCCCGAGGTGGCCGCCGCGTACCTGGACTTCATCACCAGCGAGCACGCCGCCGACGTGATGACGGAGAACGGCGTCCTGCCCGCCGTACCCGGCAAGGCCGCCGAGGCGGTCGACCCGGCCAGCCCCGACGGCCAGATGATCGCCGCCTGGCGGCAGCTGAACGCGGCCGACGGACTGGTGCCGTACCTCGACTACTCCACGCCCACGTTCTACGACACGGTCTCGGCCTCACTGCAGGACCTGCTGGCCGGCAAGGCGTCCCCGGACGAGTTCGCGGCGGCGCTGCAGAAGGACTACGGGGCGTTCATGGAGAAGCAGAGCAAGGCGGGGTCCTGATGAGAGCCCTGAGCACCGGCCGGGGCGCCCCCGGTGAACCGCGCCACGTCGGCTATCTGTACGTCCTGCCGGCGCTGGTCGTCTACGGGCTGTTCCTGCTCTACCCGTTCGGGCAGACGGTGTGGCTGTCGTTCCTGCACTGGGACGGGCTGACCCGGGCCACCTCCGCCGGCTTCGACAACTACGGCGATCTGTTCACCGATCCCACGCTGCGCGCCCCGTTCGCCCACGCGCTGGTGCTGCTGGTGTTCTACTCGGCGCTGCCCGTCGCCATCGGGCTGCTGCTCGCGGCGGCGATGTCGCGGATGCGGGTGCGGGGCATGACGTTCTTCCGCACCGTGCTGTTCCTGCCGCAGGTGCTGGCGATGGTCGTGGTCGGTGTCGCGTGGCGCTCCATCCTCGCCCCCGACGGCCTGCTCAACGACACCCTGCGCGCGGTGGGCCTGGACTCCTGGGCCCGCCCGTGGCTCGGCGACTACGACTGGGCGCTGCCCGCCGTCGGCATGGTCGGCACCTGGGTGATGACGGGCCTGTGCATGGTCCTCTTCCTCGCCGGCGCGCAGCGCATCCCGCGCGAGCTGTACGAGGCGGCGCGCATCGACGGGGCGGGCGCGGTACGGGAGTTCTTCGCCGTCACGCTGCCGGGGCTGCGCGCCGAGATCGCGGTCGCCCTCACCCTGACCATCGTCGCCGGGCTGCGCAACTTCGACCTCGTCTACATCACCACCAGCGGCGGCCCGGGCAACGCCACGACCGTTCCGGCGTACGAGGTCTACCACCGGGCCTTCGAGCTCAACCAGGTCGGCTCCGCGGCGGCCGTGGGCGTGGCGCTCACCGTGCTGATCTTCGTCCTGACCGTCACCGTCTCCCGGCTCGTCGAAGGGCGGCGCTCATGACGTCCCGTGTCGAACGCACCGCCACCTACGTGATCCTGGTGCTCTTCTCCGTCATCGCACTCACCCCGGTCATCGGCATCCTGTCCACCGCCTTCGGCTCGCAGGGCTCGCTCGACACCGGCTTCTCGCTGCCGGACGGGCTGCACTGGGGCAACTTCGCCGACGCCTGGGACCGCGGCCACTTCGGTACGTACCTGGGCAACTCGGTGCTCGTCACGGTCGCCGTGGTCGTCACCGCCACCCTGCTGTCGATCCTCGCCGCGTACGCCTTCGGCGTGATGCGCTTCCCCGGCTCGACCGTCCTCTTCTACGTCTTCGTGGTGGGCCTGACCCTGCCGCAGGAGGCGCTGGTCGTACCGCTCTACTTCGATCTGCGGTACTTCGAGCTCACCGACACCTACTGGGCGCTGATCCTGCCGCAGACCGCGCAGTCCCTGGCCTTCGGCGTGTTCTGGATGCGCACCTACTTCCGCAACAGCGCGCAGTCCGTCATGGAGGCCGCCCGGGTCGACGGGGCGAGCAGCTGGACGACGCTGTGGCGGATCCTCGTCCCGATGGGCCGGCCGGCCATCACCACCATGATCGTGATCACGTTCATGTGGACGTGGAACGAGTTCCTGATGGCCCTGGTCATGATCAGCGACGAGAGCCTGCGCACGGTGCCGCTGGGGCTGGCCTTCTTCCAGGGCCAGCAGACCTCCGACACCGCTCTGCTGGCCGCCGCGGCCGTGCTCATCGCACTGCCGGTGGTGGTCGTGTACGTGGCGCTGCAGCGCCGCTTCATCGAAGGGATGCTGACGGGCGCCGTCAAGGAGTAGCGCCGGCACCGTCGCACGATCGCAAGGGAGGGCAATAGTGATCAACCCGACGAAGGACGAGACCCCGGAGGCCGGGAACGGCCAAGCGTCCGGCCCCGGCCGGCGCGTCGTCTCCGCCGCGCTGGTCTCGGGCCTGGTCGGTACGGCGCTGGCGGCCGCACCCACCGCGTGGGCCGCTCCGCGCACGGAACGGGACAGTGAGGGAAAGCGCGACCCGGCGCACAACGACGTGCTGTTCGTCGGCGCCCATCCCGACGACGAGGCCGGCAGCCTCTCCACCTTCGGCCAGTGGCGGGAGAAGTACGGGATCAGCACGGGCGTCCTCACCGTCACCCGCGGCGAGGGCGGCGGGAACGCGGCCGGACCCGAGGAGGGCCCGGGGCTCGGGCTGATCCGCGAGGTGGAGGAGCGCAAGGCCACCGGGTTCGCCGGGATCGACAACATCTACTACCTCGACAAACCGGATTTCTGGTACACCCTGTCCGCGCCGCTGACCGCGACGGTCTGGGACCGGGACGACACCCTGGAGCGGATCGTCCGGCTGATCCGCGCCACCACCCCCGACACGGTCGTGGGGATGGGCCCGCGCCCGTTCAACCAGCACGGCGGCCACCAGCTCTCCGCGCGCCTCGCGATCGAGGCGTTCTTCCTGGCCGGCGACCCGCGGGCGTTCCGCTCGCAGATCACCGAGGAGGGCTACCGGCCCTGGCAGCCGCAGCGGCTGCTCGTGCAGAACTACAGCTTCCGCGGCCTGCTGGGCCCGGACGCGCCGAAGCAGCCCCGCACCGACCCGGACACCGGACTGCCGGTCATCGGCATCTGGTCCGGTACGCAGTCCACCGAGCACGGCACGAGCTGGGCCCAGGTGGAGCGCGACGCGCAGCGCACGTACGTCACGCAGGGCTGGTTCGCCTTCCCGGCGCAGGTGCCGACCGATCCGGCGCAGCTGGGCTCGGACTGGTTCACGGTGCTGGCGGCGGACGGGCGGCGGCTGAAGGGCGAGGTGCGGCCGCAGTCCGGACTGCGGCCGGTGTACGCCGAGTTCGCGGAGTGGACGCAGCGCGTCGGCCTGCCGTGGCTGGCGAACGGCATCCAGCCCGCCTACCCCGCCCCGCCCTCCACGACCATCCCCGAGGTGGCCACCGCCCCGGTGCTGGACGGGGTGGAGCACGACGGCGAGTACCCGGGCCCCGAGCTGCCGCTGACGCACTGGGAGGGCACCCCCGTGGACGCCGCCGACGTGTCGGCGACGGCGAAGCTGTCCCGGCACGGCGACGACCTGTACGTCCTGGTCAAGGTCACCGACGACCGCAGGGGCACCGCGCTCGAGGTGGCCGACGCCAAACGCCACTGGCGCACGGACTCCGTGGAGATCGCCCTCGACCCGCGCGGCACCGCCGACCACACCGCGGTCACGTTCAAGACGGGCATCTTCCCGTTCACCGCCGACGGCGGCCCCGCGGCGGAACGCGACGCCGACAACCGCCAGGGCCCGGCGGAGCAGACCGCGCCCGGTATGCGGGTCGCCGCCGCGGTGACCGAGCCGTACACCGGCTACACGGTGGAGGCGAAGATCCCGCTCGGTGAACTGCCGGCCGCCGCCGACCCGGAGGCGTTCGCGCTCAACATCCTGCTGTACGACTCCGACACGGAGGACAAGACGGGCCAGACCCGGCTCGCCTGGTCCCCGTTCGGCAGCGCCCAGGCCGACCCGTACGTCTGGGGTACGGCCCGGCTGGCGGGCTACACCCCGCCGGCGGACCGGCCGACGACCCCCGTCGAACCGCGGATCCCGACGGACGCGGCGCGCAGCGAGGACTCGCCGGCGGCGGTGGCGCAGGCGCAGCGCACCGGCGTACCGCTGGCGGTGGGGCCGCGCGAGCGGCGATGAGGTGACCGGGTACGGGCCGGGGGCCGGCGTCCTTCAGCCCCCGGCCCGTACCGCCGCGCGCAGTGCCCCCGGAGGGCTGCCCGTCTCCGCCTTCACCACCCGCGTGAGATGCGCCTGGTCGGCGAAGCCCAGGTCCGCCGCCACCGCGGCGAGGGCGTCGCCGTCCTGCAGCCGGTCCAGGGCGCGGTCCACCCGCACCCGGTTGCGGAAGCGGCCGAGCGTCATGCCCATGTGATGGCGGAAGGTGCGGCTGAGATGGGCCGGGGACACGTCGAGGGCGCGGGCGAGGTCCTCCAGCCGCAGCGCCTGCTCGGCCAGAACGGCGTCCCGGGCCCGGTCCGCGAGGGTCCGGGCGCCCGGACCCGCGGTCACCGGCAGCCGGTGGCCGCGGAAAGCCCGCCCAAGCAGGACGGCGAGTTCGTCGACCGCCGTGAACGGGTCGCCCGCCAGCAGCAGCCGCCGGTGCGCGACGTCCAGCGCGCCGTCGACGTGGAACGCGGGCGGCAGCGACCGCCCGTCGCCGGTCAGCTCACGCCACAGCCCGCCGTCCACGGTGACGGCGGTGCATGAATCGCCACCCGCCGGATGGGCGAACGCGCGCTCCTGGCCGGGGAGTTCGACGTACCCGGTGAGCCGGTCGACGGTGAAGTCCCGCCCCTCGCTGGCGAGCCGGAACCCGCCCCGGCGCACCAGCACCACCTGCACCCGGTCCACCGCCCCCGACGCCTCCGGCTCCGACCAGCCCGGCCGGTCGTCGGCGCACGTCACCGCGTGCACGGCCAACCGGGGCCCGGCGAGTACCTCTTGGGCGGTGCGCACCCCACCAGCGTATGCGCAAAGTTCTTCAATACGCGGGCGTCCGGAGCCGGGACGCTGGACGTATGACGACAACGACCGCGACCACCACCCACCGCGGCCCCGCGCTGCGCGGCAGCGGGCTCGCCGTGCTGCTCGCCGGGCAGACGATGGCGAGCATGGACGGCTCCATCGTGACCGTCGCGCTGCAGACGATCCGCGTCGGCCTCGGCGCCGACGACGCGGCCCTCCAGCTGATCGTCTCCGGCTACATCCTGACCATGGGCGTGCTGATCGTGACGTGCGCCCGGATCGGCGATCTCGTCGGCCACCGGCGGGCGTTCCTGGCGGGGCTGGCCGCGTTCACGGCCGCGTCGCTGCTGTGCGGCGCGGCGCCCACGCCGTACGCGCTGGTGGGCGCGCGGATCGTGCAGGGGGCCGGGGCCGCGCTGATGATCCCCCAGGTGTTCTCGCTGATCCAGCTCGGTTACGACGGGGAGGCGCGCAAGCGGGCGATCGGCGCGTACTCGATGGTGCTGGCCCTCGGGGTGGCGCTGGGCCAGGTCCTCGGCGGACTGATCGTCGGCGCCGACCTGTTCGGGCTGGGCTGGCGGCCCGCGTTCCTGGTGAACGTCCCCGTCGGGATCGCCCTCCTGGCCGCCGGACCGCGGCTGCTGCCCCCGGTGCCGCGCCCGGAGCCGGCGCGGCTGGACCTGCCGGGCGTGGCGGTGCTGACGTTCGCCATGACCGCCCTGATCGCCCCGCTGATCCTCGGCCGGGAGCACGGCTGGCAGCCGTGGACCTGGGCGAGCCTGGGGGCGGGGGCGGCCGGTCTCGTGCTGTTCGCGGCCGTGGAGCGGCGGGTGGCCGCGCCCGTGCTGGACCTGGGTTCGCTGCGGGCGCCCGGCATGAAGGCCGGACTCCTCGCCTGCTTCCTCGTCATGGGCTGCTACACCGCGTTCCTCTTCGCCCTCACCCTCCATCTGCAGGACGGCCTCGGCTACTCGCCGCTGCGGGCGGGCGTGTTCTTCCTGCCGTACGCCGTGGGCTTCGGCGTGCTCGGCATGACGTGGACGCGGCTCCCGGCGCGGTGGCAGCAGACGCTGCCGGTGCTGGGCCCGCCGGTCCTCGCCGCCGCGGCCGCGGCCGTGGTGTGGCTGCCGTCCGACGGCCGGCCGGGGGCGGCGGCGGTGCCGCTGCTGATGGTCGCGGGCGCGGGGCACGCCGCCGGGTACAGCCCGCTCATCGCGCGGCTGTCGGCGCTGGTCGGACCGTCGTACGCGTCCGCGCTGTCGGCGTTCAACTCCACCGGCACCATGCTGGCGAGCGTGCTCGGGGTGGCCACGCTCGGCGGGCTGTTCGTCGAGGCGCCGACGACCGGGGACGGGCTGCGGCTGGTGGTCGGACTCAGCGCCGGGCTGCTGGCAGTCACGGCGCTGTGCGCGCAGCGGGTGCGGTGGGCCACGGGGCGGGGGCCGAGGTAGCCCTGGACCCCGCTCCCGTGCCTGCGGCCTTTTGCGGTCAGCCCCTGCCGAACTGCTCGGCGAAGCGCCCCGTGAACAGGTCGGCGCCCTTGTACTCGGAGACCGTCGACGCCGGGACGACCAGCGGGCCGTCGGGTGTCGGCAGCTGGCCGACGCCCCCGGTCGGGCCGAGGGGGAGCAGGATCATGGGGTCGGGCGCCGGGCGGTAGACGGCCGCGGGCTCGGCGCCGCGCAGCTGGGCGGCGATGTTCTGCGCCACCACCTCCGCGTGCTGCATGGCGTACCCGGCCATCTTGGCCTCGGCGACGTCGGTGAGGTCGCCGATCGCGTACACGCGGTCGTGCCCCCGCACCCGCAGGTGCTCGGTGACCGGGACCTGGCCCTGGGGGTTGCGCGCGGTGAGCCTGCCGTCGGTGAGATAGCCGCTGTTGGTCCGTACGCCGTGGGCGCGGAACCAGATGTCGGCGGTGATCTCGTCACCGCCGGTGGTGGTGACGGTGAACGTCTCCGCCCGGCCGGACGCGACCGCGGGCGGGGCGCTCAGGGCGGTGTCCAGCCGCAGTTCGACGCCCAGTCCGGCCAGCTGGCGGTGCAGATCCTCGCGCAGCTCGGGGCGGAACGTGGGCAGCAGCCCGGCGGCCGGGTCGACGATCGTCACCTGCTTGTGCGGCCACACCTCCTTGATCTCCCCGGCCAGTTCCAGCCCGACGGGCCCGGCGCCGAGGATCAGCACCCGTGCGGCATCGGCCAGTTCCTTGTGGGTCAGCCGCAGGTGCTCGGCCATCTCGCCGGTGTCGTCCGAGGCGGGCTTGGCGGGGTACGTGTAGCTGGAGCCGGTCGCCAGCACCAGGTAGTCCGCGTCCACGCGCCCGCCGGACGCGAGGGCCACGCCGCCGGCGTCGGCCGAGACCACGCGGTCGCGGACGACGGTGCCGCGCGAGAGCAGGGTGTCGAACGGGAAGAACATGTTGTCGGCCCAGTCGGGACGGGTCAGCGCGCGCAGCGACGCCGCCGAGTTGACGAACGCGTCCCGGGGATCGATCAGGACGACGTCGGCCTCGGCCTCGGCGTCGAGCGCCTTGGCGACCGCCGCGCCTCCGTAGCCTCCGCCGACGACCACGACGGTACGAGTCATGAGAGTGCCCCCTTGCGAGCAGGAAGAAGAAGTTCGTTCCACGAACCATATTAGTTCGTAGTACGAACTTCAACCCCGTGCTGCCGCCAGGCGGATCTCCGGTTAGGGGGTATTGAGTGCCAGGGCGGGTGGGTACGCGGTGCCTCAGTCCGCGCCGAGCGCGGATTCGACCTGCTGGACGACCCGCCAGAGCGGGGCGCGCTTGCTGGTCACCATCACGATCACCTCGTCGTCCGCGCCCTCCGCCCCGCTTCCGTCCGGAGCGGCGCCCCACGTGTGGCGGACCATGCCGAGCGCGTGGGCCACCGCCGCCTCGGCGTCGCCCTCGCCGCCCGAACGCAGCCACGAGCGCAGCGCGTTGTTGTGCGCGGCGACCACCGCCGCCGCGGTGACCTCGGCGCGCAGCTCGCTGTCCGGCGTACCCGCCCAGCAGGCGCGGAGGTAGCCGGCCAGCTTGCGCTCGTACCGGCGGACGACCGAGAGCTCGTACGTGCGCAGCCCCGGGACCTCGCGCGTCAGCCGGTAGCGCTGGACGGAGTACTCGGGCTTCGCCGCGTACATGCGCAGCACGAGCCGGGCCGCGTCGCACACCCTGCTGACCGGGTCCGGGTCGTCGCTGGTCTCCAGGAACGCCGCCATGTCGGCGAGGCAGCCCTCGTGGTCGGGGAAGACCGCGTCCTCCTTGGAGGGGAAGTAGCGGAAGAACGAACGCCGTCCGACCCCCGCCCGCGCCACGATGTCGTCGACGGTCGTCTGCTCGAACCCCCGCTCCAGGAACAGCTGGAACGCCGCGTCGGCGAGGACCTCGCGCATGGGTGCCCGAGGCGTCTGCGTGGTCGTCTCGCGGGGCGCCGACCTGCGCCGTCTCTGCACCTCAGCCATGGGGGGAACGTAGCACCGAACGGCAGAAATGGCACTTAGTATCTTGCCAAAGGGTACTGAGTGCCATACTTTCGAGTAGTCAGCCAGGCGCGTCATGGGACCGCCCCGTAGCAAGAGGAGAGCCGGCGTGACCCTGAGGATCGTTGTCCCTGTGAAGTACGTGCCCGATGCCACGGGTGATCGGCGTTTCGCCGAGGATCTGACCACGGACCGGGATGCGGTCGACGGTCTGCTGTCGGAGCTGGACGAGTACGCGGTGGAGCAGGCGCTGCAGATCGCGGAGGCGGCCGACGAGGCGGAGGTCACCGTGGTGACGGTGGGTCCGGAGGACGCGCGGGACGCTTTGCGTAAGGCGCTGTCGATGGGCGCCGACAAGGCGGTGCACGTGGAGGACGACGACCTGCACGGCACGGACGTGATGGGGACCTCGCTGGTGCTGGCCAAGGCGCTGGAGCACGTCGGGTTCGATCTGGTGGTGTGCGGCATGGCCTCCACCGACGGCACGATGGGCGTCCTTCCGGCGATCCTCGCCGAGCGCCTGGGCGTGCCGCAGGTGACGCTGCTGTCCGAGGTGTCCGTCGATGACGACACCGTGCGCGGCCGCCGCGACGGCGACGCGGCCAGCGAGCAGCTTGAGGCGGCGCTGCCGGCGCTGATCTCGGTGACGGACCAGTCGGGTGAAGCCCGCTACCCCTCGTTCAAGGGGATCATGGCGGCGAAGAAGAAGCCGGTGGAGTCCCTGGACCTTTCCGACCTGGACATCGACGCCGAGCAGGTCGGCCTGGAAGGCGCCTGGACGGTCGTGGCGAGCGCGGCGGCGCGGCCGGCGCGGTCGGCGGGCACGATCGTCAAGGACGAGGGCGAGGGCGGCAAGCAGCTCGCGGAGTTCCTCGCGGGTCAGAAGTTCATCTAAGCCGTCCCCCTTCTCTGTTCTGGAGTGCTGATTTCTCATGGCTGAAGTCCTGGTTTACGTCGATCATGTGGCCGGTGCGGTCCGCAAGCCCACGCTGGAGCTGCTGACCCTGGCCCGCCGGCTGGGCGAGCCGGTCGCGGTCGCGCTGGGCGCGGGCGCCGCCGACACCGCCGGTGTGCTCGCGGAGCATGGCGCCACCCGGGTGCTCACCAACGACGCCGCCGAGTTCGCGGACTATCTGGTGGTGCCGAAGGTGGACGCGTTGCAGGCCGCCTGCCAGGCCGTGTCGCCGGTGGCGGTGCTGGTGCCCTCCTCGGCGGAGGGCAAGGAGGTGGCCGCCCGGCTGGCGGTGCGGATCGGCTCCGGTCTGATCACCGACGCGATCGATGTGGAGGCCTCCGACGAGGGCCCCGTGACCACCCAGTCGGTGTTCGCGGCGGCGTTCACCACCCGTTCGCGGGTCTCGCACGGCATCCCGGTCATCACGGTGAAGCCGAACTCCGCTCCGGTGGAGGCGGCGGCTGCGGCGGGCGCGGTGGAGGAGCTGGCGGTTTCGTTCTCGGCGGCGGCGACCGGCACGAAGATCGTGGGTCGTACGGCGCGGGAGTCGACCGGGCGGCCGGAGCTGACCGAGGCGGCGATCGTGGTCTCGGGCGGTCGCGGGGTGAACGGTGCGGAGAACTTCGCGCTGATCGAGGCCCTGGCGGACTCCCTCGGCGCGGCGGTGGGCGCGTCCCGGGCCGCGGTGGACGCCGGCTGGTACCCGCACTCCAACCAGGTCGGCCAGACGGGCAAGAGCGTCTCGCCGCAGCTGTACATCGCGGCGGGTATCTCGGGTGCGATCCAGCACCGGGCGGGCATGCAGACCTCGAAGACGATCGTGGCGATCAACAAGGACGCCGAGGCGCCGATCTTCGACCTGGTCGACTACGGCGTGGTCGGCGACCTGTTCCAGGTCGTCCCCCAGCTCACCGAAGAGGTCACCACCCGCAAGGGCTGACGCCTCGTCCCACCCTCCGTCCAGGGCCCGCGCCGCACTCGCAGCGCGGGCCCTCGGCGTATCCGTAGGGCCCGCGGGGCCCTCACCCCGTCGTCGGGGACAGCGACGGCGACAGCGAGGGCGACGGCTCCGCCCCCGGTGTGTTCTCCTCCGGCAGATGGCGGCTGACCTCCGCCTTCGTCAGGCCGAGCCCGCCGAGGGTGATCTCGTCCCATGCCTGCAGGGTCCTGGATTCCCGGTCCAGATAGAGGATCGAGGCGGTGACCTTCTCCGGCACCCCCTGCTCCAGCGCGCGCAGCCCGCCGCCGCCCGCCGAGCCCTCCACCATCAGCCGGGTGCCGCCCGGCAGATCGTGCTGCTTGCGGTTGTGCTTGTGGCCCGCCAGGGCGAGCGGGACCAGACCGTCGACCTGTTCGACGCACTCCGGCTCGTGCGCGATGGCGATGTCGGCCCTGGGCTTCCCGGCCGCCTCCCCGCCGGCGGCCGGCCGCAGCGCCGCCGCGAGTCTGCGGCCCGCCGCGACCTGTGCGGGCCTGCCCTCCTGCCTGACCGAGCGGTCCGGGGTGAACTGCGGGTCCCCCATGCCCGCGATCCGCAGACCGTCGACGGTGACGATCCGCCCGTTGTCCACGACCGTCGCGTTCTTCTGCCGGGCCATCGCCGCCTGGGTGGCCAGCGAGTCGTGGTTGCCCCGCACCCACACATAGGGCGCGCCGAGCGTCGCGATCGGCTCCAGATACGCGTTCTCCGCCTCGGTGCCGTGGTCCATGGTGTCGCCGGTGTCGACGATGACGTTCACGTCGTACTGCTGCACCAGGGAGCGGATGATGCCCCAGGAGGCGGGGTTGAGGTGCAGGTCGGAGACGTGCAGGACGCGCATGGTGGTCGGGTCGGGCTGGTAGACGGGGAGCGTGGAGGTGGCGTCGTAGAGGGTGGTCACGTTGGTGACGAGGCGGGCCAGCTCCTGCTGGTAGACGTCGAAGTCGCTGACGATGTTGCGCGCGTTGCCGACCAGGCTGGGGGCGCTGGCCAGCAGGCCCGAGTAGCGCGGCTCCAGCACGGACTTGGGGTTCCAGGTGGCGTACGCCGTGACGGCCGACGCCGTCAGCAGCGTGAGCGCCAGACCGCCCGCCGCCAGCGCCCGGCCGGGGGTGCGGTAGACCGCCAGGCCCAGCGCGGCGGCGCCGCAGAGCACCGCGGCGCAGGAGCGTGCCGCCAGGTCCCGGGTGCCGTTCTGGATGTCCCGGCTGACCTCGTCCTGCAGCCCCGACAGCCGTTCGGGGTGCTCGACCAGGCTGCGGGAGCGTTCCGGGTCGAGCTGGTCGACGTCGACGTCGAGGCGGATCGGGGCGACGTGGGTGTCGAGTCTCAGCGCGCCGAGGGGCGACACGTTGATCTTCGTCCCGCCGGAGAGGGACGGACGCAGGGTCATCTTCGTGTCCATGGGCCCCACCGGCGTACGGACGCTGCCCACGACCAGCAGCCCCAGCCACGCCCCCAGCAGGGTGACGGCGACGAGGCCCAGGGCGCGGGCATAGGGATGGGGGCGATGGGTGAGCGAGAGCTGGAGATGCGGAGGGTGCCCGGCTCGGATCCGCCGGACCAGGGACTCCCAGAGCTGCACGGCGCGGACCATTGGGACCGTATGCCCCGGGCCCGCGGACCGTATGCCCCGGCCGAGGGCCCTTGTCGGGGTCGGGTGACGGAGAATGGCACACGTGCTGGAGATGCCGAACGAGGAGTTCGAGGAACTGGTCGCGGAAGCGCTGGACCGGATCCCGCCCGAGCTGACGCGGCTGATGGACAACGTGGCCGTGTTCGTGGAGGACGAGCCGAGTCCCGACGACCCGGACCTGCTCGGGCTGTACGAGGGAACGCCGCTGACGGAGCGCGGCGAATGGTACGCGGGCGTGCTGCCCGACCGGATCACCATCTACCGCGGTCCCACGCTGCGCATGTGCGCGTCGCGCGAGGAGGTCGTGGAGGAGACCGAGGTGACCGTCGTTCATGAGATCGCACACCACTTCGGCATCGACGACGAGAGGCTGCACGCGCTTGGGTACGGGTGAGGGCCCACCCGGATCGCCCGTCCGTCGCGGGGGGCGCGTGGAGCCGGTCGACCCCGACGTCGACCTCCATCTGCCCGCGCACCGTGCCGAGACCGTCGGCTCCGGGCTGTGGAAGGTCCTGGCGGCCGTCTCGGCGGGCGGGGTGCTGGGTGCGCTCGCCCGGTACGGGGCGACCGAGCTGTGGCCCGCGCGGTGGGCGGTGCTCGGGGTGAACGTCGTGGGATGCGCGCTGATCGGCGTACTGATGGTGCTGGTGAGCGAGATGGGGTCGGCGCATCCGCTGGTGCGGCCGTTCCTCGGGACGGGGGTGCTCGGCGGGTTCACGACGTTCTCGGCGTACGCCGTGGACTTCGCGGAGCTGCTCCAGGAGGAACGGGTCGGCGCGGCGCTCGGCTACGCGTCCGGCACCCTCGTGGGCGCGCTCGGCGCGGTGTGGGCGGCGGCGTCGGTGACGCGGTGGGCGGTGGCGCGGCGGTCCCCGTCGGAGGCGGTGGGCCACCGGTGAACTGGCTGCTCGTGGCGCTCGGCGCGGCCGTCGGCGCGCCGCTGCGGTATCTCGCGGACCGGGCGGTGCAGGCGCGGCACGACTCGGTGTTCCCCTGGGGGACGTTCGTGGTCAACGCGGCCGGCAGCCTGCTGCTCGGCGCCCTGGCGGGCACGGCGCTGGCGGGTTCCTCGTCGCTGCGGCTGCTGCTGGGGACGGGCCTGTGCGGGGCGCTCACGACGTACTCCACGTTCTCCTACGAGACGCTGCGCCTGACGGAACGCGGCTGGCGGTTCCTCGCGGCGGCGAACGTCGCGGGATCGCTGCTGGTGGGGCTGGGGGCGGCGGTGCTGGGGATGGACGTGGCGGAGGGGCTGGCGGGCTGACCGTCGCGTGGGGGCGCCCCGGTCGACCGCGGGGGCAGGGTCCACCTTGTGGGGGCCGGCGCCCCATCTGCTGTGCATGGCAGCGCTGCGCGGCCGCTGGCCCGTAGGAGGTCCGGGGCGGAGCCCCAGGTTTCCGTCACCCCCCGCCGGAGGCGAGGCGTGTCCTGGTGGGGGGTGCGGGAGTTGAAGGGGTAGCCGCTTCCGTACGACCTCACACCGTCGCCAGGCCCAGAGAGGTGTCTCCGATGGCCGACCTGCCCGCCCGCGCCCTCCGTTCCGCCGCGGTGCTCGCCGCGGTGCTCGCGCTCGGCGGATGCATGACCGTTCCGGGGTCGGAGCGTACGGTCGCGCCGGGGTCGGGGTCCAAGGGCGAGCGGGACGTGTCCCCGGAGGGCGGCGTCGCCGCCTCGCCCGCCCCAGGCCGCCGGGACGGCGGTACCCGGGACGGGGACGACCGCAAGCGGGACGCGGAGAAGTCCGCCACGCCGTCCGCGCCCCCCGGGGCGTCCGGCCGCCCCGCGCCCCCCTCGCGTACGGAGCGCCCCGCCCCGGATCCGACGACACCCCGCCCCCGTCCGTCCACCCCGGATCCGACGACGGAGCCGCCGCCCGAGCCCACCCCGGCCCCGGACCCCACGACGCCCGCCCCGGATCCGACGACCCCGACGCCGGACCCGACGACCGGGGAACCGGCCGGGGCGCCGGTGGCCTGACGGCGTGGGCTCAAGGCGCCGGCTGAAATGAGAGGCAGCTCACGCCGCGAGGTACGCCGCCACCGTGACCAGCAGCGGGACGGCCACCGTCTCGTCGTAACCGAGACGGGTCCCGGAGAGGGCCTGGTGGCTCTGGTCGAGCCAGGCGAGCTGGTTCGGGGTGATGTGCCTCATTCCGCCCCTCGGGAATACGCGGCGACCCCACCTGGTTGGACGGGATACCGCGTATCCGCGTCCAGCCGAAGATCGGCCGCAGCTCGACCTGCCGATTTGCCTCGAGGGCTGTCTTGTGCGTATCGTGGTAGATCGTTTGATCCCATTTGCCCGGCGCCGTAGACCTGAGCGCGCCGTGTGGCGCGTTCCTTTGCCTAGCCGTGGCTGACCGCATCGAGGCGGTCTGTGTGAAATCTGCCGCGGAGTCGTGGGCGCGTGCCGATGACTCCGGAAGGTTTGCATTTCGCATGTCTTTTTCCAGCACCACTGAGCTCAGCCCTGCCCAGGACGAGGCCGTGACGGCCCCCGAGGGCACGGAGACGGCTCCCGTCGCGGAGGCCCCCGAGACCCCCGAGACCCCCGAGCTTACGTTCGCCGACCTCGGCCTCCCCGAGCAGATCGTAAGGAAGCTCGCCCAGAACGGCGTCACCACCCCCTTCCCGATCCAGGCCGCGACCATCCCGGACGCCCTGGCCGGCAAGGACATCCTGGGCCGTGGCCGCACCGGCTCCGGCAAGACGCTCTCCTTCGGCCTGCCGCTGCTGACCACGCTGGCCGGCGGCCACACCGAGAAGAAGCGCCCCCGCGGCCTGATCCTCACCCCGACCCGCGAGCTGGCGATGCAGGTCGCCGACGCCCTGCAGCCGTACGGCGACGTCCTCGGCCTGAAGATGAAGGTCGTCTGCGGCGGTACGTCGATGGGCAACCAGATCTACGCCCTGGAGCGCGGCGTCGACATCCTCGTCGCCACCCCGGGCCGGCTGCGTGACGTCATCGACCGCGGCGCCTGCTCCCTGGACCAGACCCAGGTCGCGATCCTCGACGAGGCCGACCAGATGGCCGACCTGGGCTTCCTGCCCGAGGTCACCGAGCTGCTCGACCAGATCCCGGCCGGCGGCCAGCGCATGCTCTTCTCCGCCACGCTGGAGAAGGAGATCGACACCCTCGTCAAGCGCTACCTGGTGGACCCCGTGTCGCACGAGGTCGACCCGTCCGCCGGTGCCGTGACGACCATGACGCACCACGTCTTCGTCGTGAAGCCGAAGGACAAGGCCCCGGTGACGGCGGCCATCGCGTCCCGCAAGGGCCGCACCATCATCTTCGTACGCACCCAGCTGGGCGCCGACCGCGTCGCCGAGCAGCTGCGCGAGGCCGGCGTGCGCGCCGACGCGCTGCACGGCGGCATGACGCAGGGCGCGCGGACGCGCACCCTCGCGGACTTCAAGGACGGTTACGTCAACTGCCTCGTCGCCACGGACGTCGCCGCGCGCGGCATCCACGTCGACGGCATCGACCTGGTCCTGAACGTCGACCCGGCCGGCGACCACAAGGACTACCTGCACCGCTCGGGCCGTACCGCGCGGGCCGGCCAGTCCGGCGCGGTCGTCTCGCTGGCCCTGCCGCACCAGCGCAAGGGCATCTTCCGCCTGATGGAGGACGCGGGCGTCGACGCCACGCGCCACATCGTCTCGGGCCGCGACTTCGACCCCGAGGTCGCCGAGATCACCGGCGCCCGTTCGATGACCGAGGTCCAGGCGGAGTCGGTGGCGAACGCCGCCAAGCAGGCCGAGCGTGAGGTCGCCTCGCTGGCCAAGGAGCTCGAGCGCGCCACGCGCCGGGCCACCGAGCTGCGCCAGGAGGCCGACGCGCTGTCCGCGCGGGTGGCCCGTGAGCGGGGCGAGGAGCCGGCGGAGACGCCGGTGGTGACGCTGCGGGAGGACGCGGTGGAGACCGCGGCCGCCGCTGCCGCCGAGGCCGTCGAGACCGCCGCGGTGGCTGCCGCCGCCGCTCTCGCCGCCGTCGAGACCTCCGAGCCCGCCGAGTCCGCCGCGTCCGAGACCCGTCCGGCCGCGGAGCGCCGCGACGAGCGGGGCAACTTCGAGCGCCGCGAGCGGTTCGACCGCCGTGACGACCGGGGCGGTTTCGAGCGCCGTGACGACCGTGGCGGTTTCCGCCGGGACGGCGACCGTCCGGGCTTCGAGCGCCGTGACAACCGCGCCGAGCGCCACGACCGCCGCGAGGAGCGCTTCCGCTCCAACGACCGTCGTGACGACCGCGGCGGCTTCCGCCGGGACAACGACCGCCGTGACGGCGACCGTCCGTTCAACCGCGACCGCGGCTTCGAGCGCCGTGACGACCGTGGCGGCTTCCGCCGGGACAACGACCGCCCCGGCTTCCGCCGCGACAACGACCGTCCGGGCTTCCGCCGGGACAACGACCGTCCGGGCTTCGAGCGCCGTGACGACCGTGGCGGCTTCCGCCGGGACAACGACCGCCCGGGCTTCCGCCGCGACAACGACCGCCGTGACGGCGACCGTCCGTTCAACCGCGACCGCGGCTTCGAGCGCCGTGACGACCGTGGCGGCTTCCGCCGCGACAACGACCGCCCCGGCTTCAACCGGGACAACGACCGTCCGGGCTTCAACCGTGACAACGACCGCCGCGACGGCGCCCGCTCCTTCGAGCGCCGCGACCACCGCACCGGCGGCGACCGCCCGTACAACCGCGACCGCCGCGACGGCCGCCCGTCGCACGGCGCCCCCCGCACGGGCGACCGCCCGTACGGCCGCCGCGACGACCACCGCTCCGGCTCCTTCGGCGCCAACCGCCGCGAGGACAAGCCGCGTTGGAAGCGCAACGGCTGACGCCGGCAGATCCTGATTCAGGGAAGGGCCCTGGAGAGCGCCTCGGCGCGCTCTCCAGGGCCCTTCCGTTTGTGCGGGGCCCGTCGGGGCGTATCCCGCTTCGTTGAACAAGTTCAAATAGGTGTTTCCAGTGGGGCGAACCCCTGCTAGTCTCTGGTCGCCCCGATCGGGGTGGACCAGAGGGGCCCCACACCCTCCACCTGACTTTCGTTCGTGCTTCCACGCGTACCGCGTGGCCTGGAACGCTCGCGCCGGACAAGGCGCCTGCCGTCAGTCGTTTTCGGAATGGGGGGCCCACATTGGGGCACCGGATGATGTCGGCCACTCGCCTGGGTGGCCTCACCAGCGTGCATGCGGTACTGCTCGCGTTCACCGTGCTGGCCTCGCTCCTGCTGCCCGTCGGTGTGGCGCGTGCGGAGGACCCGGCGCCCGAGGACTGCGCGCCGCTCGCGCTGGCGCCCTTCGGGGATCCCGGTTCAGCGATCGCAACGGGGTCACTCCAGTCGGAGGAGGCCCACTGCGTCACCCTCACCGTCAGCGCGGGCACCCACATCCTGCGCCTCTCGGACTCCGGCAACGAAGTCGTGGCCTCCGTGGACGGGCTGGAGGGTGAGCAGGGGTGCTACGCCTCGATCACCACGACTGGCTGGTGCGCGCTGAACTCGGGCACGTACACGGTGCACATCCGCAACCAAGGCTTCGGCGCCCAGACCTACGAGTTCGCCGTGGCTCCGGCTGCCCAGACGCAGGGCTGTGCCGCCATCAGCACCCGCTGGGACGAACCGGCCACCTCCTTGCAGCCGGCCGTGGCCGTCCAGATGGACTGCCGGGTCTTCGAGGGCCGGTCCGGTGAGCGCGTGGACGTGATCGTCGCCGGCGGCGCCGAGCGCCGGGTCGTCGACGCACGAGGGGAGGGCACCTGCGTCCGTGACGGCGGGGACGGCTGTGTCCTGCAGGGCGACGGTCCGTACCGTGTGCTGTCGTACACGCCCGGCCGCGACACGCCGGCCTACACACTCAGGCTCGGCAGCCTGTCCGACCCGCAGGGCTGTGTCACCCTCCAGTCCGGCACGTTCGGTGCCCCTCCGGTCGGCCCGATGAGCAACCAGGCCTGTCGCACTCTGACCGTCCCGGCCGCGGGCCGCTACGTGGTGGGGACGGTGAGCTCCGGGCCCAACGCCTTCGTTGACGCTCCAGCCGTCTACGACGATGACGGAAGCCGGCTCTGCCTGGAATCGGGCTGGTGCACCTTCCCTGGAGCGGGCAGCTATCACCTGCTGATGAGGGAGGCGTACTTCGAACAGGCGGGGACGGTGTTCATCGACGCGGCCGACGCCACCGGCTGCGTGCCGGTCGCGGCGGGCACCTACCGTGGCGACATCGGTTCCGTCGGCGAGTACGACTGCCTGGAGCTTCCGATGACGACGGGTGCCACGATCGCTGCGGTCAGGGATCCGGACGCGCCGGTCCGGCCGGTGATCGAGGTCGTCGACCGCGACGGCAGCGCGGTGTGTGCGCAGGAGGGGCTGAGCAAGGGCACCTGTGCGCTGACGGGTACGGCTCCTTACCGGCTGATCGCACATGGCGGCGCCGGGGAGTACGGGCTGTACCTGGTCCGCACCGACAGCCCGGCGGGCTGCCAGGAACTGCCCGCCGGTAGCTTCGCGGACGGCTCGCCGCACGCGACTCTCGCCACCGGTGACGGCGTGTTCGCCGGCTGCGGCACCATCGCCGCGGACCAGCACACCGCGAGCGAGGTCGTGCAGTTCCAGCAGGTCGCCGGGACCGCCCGGATGAGCCTGTCGGTCATCGACAGCGACGGCAAGCAGGTCTGCGAGCACTTCGGTGGCACCAACGGGTGGGTCGGCTGCCGCCTGACGCCCGGGAAGGCCCACATCGTCCTGTACCAGGCACGCAACCAGGCCGCTTCGTACGAGATCACCCGCCGGGACATCACCGCGACGGCACAGGGCTGCGCACAGACTCCGGCCACCACCGTCGGCGGGCCGTCCACCAAGGGCGCGTCCAGCGGTGCGACGACCCTGCGCTGCCACCAGGTGACTACGGGGAGCACCGCGGACTCCCTCCACCTGGATGTACGAGACGCCAACGGCACGACGAACCTGATCGTCTTCGACGCGGACGGGCAGATGGAGTGCGGCTTCCGCAACCGGGCCTGCGCGGCCCGGGGCTCGACGAGTTACCAGGTGCTGACGCAGGTGCCGGCCGGTCTGGCGATGCCGGCCGAGTACCGGCTCGACGCCTGGCGGTTCGCGGGCGCGGAAGGCTTCGCTCCGGAGTGCAAGCGGGTGGCCTCGGTCGCGTACGGCTACGGACCGGTCACCGGAACCCTGACCGAGACGCACACGGCGGACTGCGCGGTCCTGCCCACGGCCTGGTCCGACCGGTTCATTCCGACGATCACAGACACGGCCGGCGGTATGTACACCGCGGCGCCGCATCTCTACACCGACAACGGGGGGATCTGGAAGGACGGCTGCGTCGACAGCTATCCGCCGTGCGGTGTGCTGTCCGGGTCCACGGAGACGGTGCCGAGCCTCTTCGTACTCGGCCTGCCGGAGAAGGCGTCCCAGACCTCCTACCGTGCCCAACTCGCCTGCGACAGAGGCGTGTGCGGTGGCGAGAGCTTCAAGCCGACGTCGTTCTCGCCGACTGCCGCCGCCACCGGTACGACGGTGACGGTCACCGTGAAGGGGACGGCTCTCAAGGCGGACATGAGGGTACGTCTGACGGGTAACGGTACGACGATCGAGGCCGCCACAACCTCGGCCTCCGCGGACTGGACGACGCTCACGTCGACCTTCGACCTGCGGGGGGTGGCCGTGGGCGGCTACACGCTGAGCGTCACCGGTACTTCCAGCTATCTGCTGGGCACCTTCTCGGTGACCCAGCAGGCTCTGACGAACCTCGCCAAGCCGACGGTGAAGGGTCCGGCCCTGGTGGGCGCCACGCTCACCGCCACCACCGGCAGCTGGCCCGACGGCCCCACGTCGTTCACCTATCAGTGGAACGCGAACGGCACGGCGATCACCGGTGCCACCTCCGCCGCCTACCGTGTCCCGGCCTCCATGCGCGGCAAGAGCCTCACGGTCGCGGTCACCGCGCACAAGAGCGGCTGGACCAGCGCCACGGCCACGTCCTCGGCGGTGACGATCTCCGCGGCCCGCCGGGATCATGTCGGTTCGGACGGTGTGGGTGATCTGTTGTCGTTGAGTTCGACGGGTGCGTTCTCGTTCCACAAGGGTGGTGGTTTCACGTCGAAGGTGTCGGGGGCGGTGTGGTCGACGTCGTTGGTGGCGGTGCCGTTCGGGGATGTGAACGGGGATCGGTGCAATGACGTGCTGGTGCGGTTCAGCAGTGGCACGCTGCGGGCGTACAAGCCGGCGTGCGGTCAGGCGCTCGGCAGCTCGACGCCGTATACGTCGCTGGGGACGGGTTGGGAGCTGTACAACGCGCTGACGTCGCCGGGTGACATGACGGGTGACGGGCGGGCGGATCTGCTGGCTCGCGGGGCGAAGACCGGGACGCTGTATCTGTTCCCGGGCACGTCGGGCGGGAAGCTGGGCGCGCGGAAGACGGTGCGTACGAGCTGGTCGGGCTTCACGCACATCGTGGGTGCCGGGGACCTGAACGGCGACGGCATCGGAGATGTCCTCGCCCGTAGCACGACGGGGAAGCTGTACCGCTGTTACGGCCGCGCGGACGGGACCCTCGGTTCGGGTGTCGTGCTGTGGTCGGACTGGGGCGCGTCGTACAAGGAGGTCATCGGCGTCGGCGACATCACGGGCGACGGCAAGGCGGACCTCGTCGTGCGGGACAAGTACGGCAACCTCTACCGCAACGCCGGCAACGGCAACGGCACCTTCGGCGGGCGTGTGAAGGTCGCCACCGGCTGGCAGGGCTACAAGGCCGTGTACTGAGGGCAAGGGCCCCAACAACGCCTGGCGTTGTGGGGCCCTTGCCGCTTCGCTACGCTGCGGGCGCCGCGGTGAGCGGGAGTTGAGGCGCTGTGAGGGCGCCGGGGGGAAAGAATCATGCGCAGACAGCGAATACGCGTACATCTGACAGCCGCGGCGGCCGTGTCCGCCGCACTCGCCCTGACCCTGACGGCCTGCGGCAGCGGCGATTCGTCCTCGGACGGGAACGGCGCGAAGGGCGGGACACCGGCCTCCGCGTCCACCTCACCCGAAGCGTCGGCCCCGGCGACCGACTCGGCCGAGCCGGCCGGGACCGAGTCCCACCACGGCTACGACCCCGCCCGCGACGCCCAGGCCGACATCGACGCCGCGCAGCGGGCGGCGAAGGGCGACGGCAAGGCCGTGCTGATCGACTTCGGGTCCGGCTGGTGCGTCGACTGCCAGGTACTGGGCAAGCACTTCGAGAGCGCCGATATCGCGGCGCTGCTCAAGGACAAGTACCACGTGGTCACGGTCGACGTCGGCGAGTTCGACCTCAATCTGGACGTGGCGGCGCAGTACGTGGACCTGGAGAAGAGCGGTATCCCCGCACTGGTCGTGCTGGGACCCGACAGCGACCTGCGCGTGGCCACCAACCAGGGCGAGTTCGCGAACGCCCACACCATGGACGCGGCGCCGGTGAAGGAATTCCTGCTCAAGTGGGCATGACCCGACGCCGGTTGCTGGTCCTGCCGGTGTGCCTGGCGGCACTCGGCGCGGCCGCGTGCGGGCAGGACGGCGAACCGCGCACCGAGACCGCCTTCGAGGACGGCGGGGTGGCGGTGCGGGTGACCGTGGAGGGCGACCGCGTCACGGCGGTGCTCACGCCGCAGCGCGAGACCTTCCACCTCTACAGCCTGTCCCTCCCCGACGAGGGCGTCGACGGCCTGGGCATCCCGACCCGCCTCTCGGTCTCCGACGGCCTGACGGCCACCGGGACCGCGCACGCCCCGGATGCCCGGGAGCGCACGCTGCGGCCGGCGGGCCTAGGCGTGGAGCTGCCGGTGTACGAGGACGGCCC
This sequence comes from Streptomyces sp. NPDC051940, assembly GCF_040680895.1. Taxonomy (NCBI): domain Bacteria; kingdom Bacillati; phylum Actinomycetota; class Actinomycetes; order Kitasatosporales; family Streptomycetaceae; genus Streptomyces; species Streptomyces sp. NPDC051940. The sequence goes on from NZ_JBFAXR010000046.1 coordinate 35,118, forward strand.
GGTCACCGTGGTGCTGCCCGTCCGCCGCTCCGGCGGCGCCGAGTCCGCCCGCGTACACCTGAGTTACGGCGCGTGCAGCGAGAGTCTGGGCTGTCTGCCGCCCGTTCGGGACCGGGTGGTCGGGGTGCGGCTGCCGTGAGCTGAAAAGTCATGCACATGGCCGAAGAAAGCGCCTTCCGTGGCAGGTGTGGCCGCTGATACGATCCGGCTGCTCGAGTGCGACGTCTGTCGCACCATCCGGGAGGGCCCCACCCCGCTCGCGCGAGTCCGTACGCCACATGTGCAGCCGCCGGTGTTCCGGCGGACATCGCCATGCCGGTTTCCGTGCCGGGAGCTCTGGGGGGTTTCCATGAAGCGGTCCGTCCGTATCCGCGCGCCTCGTTCGCTCGCGCGCCTGGCCGTCGCAGCGGCCGGCGCGGGCGCCGTGCTGGCGGGGCTGCTCACCGCGGCCGCGCCGCAGGAGGCGCAGGCCGCGGGCAGCGTCCCGTCCTGGGTGATCCCGCTGCACTTCGAGGACCAGGCGACGGGGGTCCGGCGGTCCTGCACGGGTGTCGCGGTGACCCGCAGCCGGGTGCTGGCGACGCCCGACTGCTTCACCGGGATGTCCAAGCAGGACCTCGAGTTCATTTACGACCCCTCCACCGGGCAGGTCATCAGCGGCGGCAACGACCCCCGTTACCGGAACCATCCGCGCTACGACTCCGCCACCCGCAGGGCCGACTGGTCCGTCTTCATCCGCCAGACGCCTTCGTCGTACGGGAAGGCGGTACTGGCATCGTCGGCCGACGCGGCTCTGTACGACGCGGGGTCGGCGGCGACCTTCTACTCCTGGTCCGGGCTGAATGTCGAGGACGCCCCGCGCACCCGGCACTCCGAGCCCGTGGTGGTGAGGCCGGCCTCCGAGTGCGCCTCGCTGCTGGGCTCCACCCTCCCGTGGGGCACCTTCTGCACGACGCCCGCGCCGGGCGCCCCACCGGTGGCGGACGAGGACCAGTGCCTGGGTGACGCGGGCGGCGCGCTCGTGGCCGGAGGCAGGCTCGTCGGGTTGTCCACGACCCGTTCCACCGGCTGTGTGCAGAGCGGCGTGCGGCTCTACACGAGCGTCGCGGCGTACCGGGCGCAGATGACCGGCTTCAGCCGCGAGGTCGACACCTGGACCGGCGACCTGGGATCGGTCCTCGCCCGTAAGACGATCAGCAGCAGCGGCGGAGCCATGATCGACGTCTGCGCGATCGGCCAGGACGGCAAACTCTACGGCTGCCGCGCCGACAACGGCGGTGCCGCGTCCGACTGGGGCTACACCTTCTCCACCCAGTTCGGCGATCTGAAGGGCGACGGCGAGGGCGACTGGCTGGTCAAGACCTCGGGCGGCACGGCCTACCGGGTGGTGAACCCGCTGGACGCCTGGGTCGAGGACGCGCCGCGGCAGTGGCTCGGCTCCGGCTGGGACAAGTACAAGAACCTGGTCGCGACCCGCGACCTGAGCGGTGACGGCCTACCGGACATCCTCGCGCGCGACACGTATGGCGTGGTGTGGCTGTACAAGGGCAAGAGCGACGGGTCGGTGTCCGGCCGTACGAAGATCACGACCTGGAAGTACTACACGGCGATCGCGGGCCGCGGCGACTACTCGGGCGACGGGAAGAACGACGTCGTGGCCCGGGACTCGGCCGGTGTGCTGTGGCTGTACCGCGGCAACGGCCACGGCGGTTTCGAGGCGCGGACGCAGGTCGGCTCCGGCTGGAACAAGTTCAACGTGATCGTCGGCAGCGGCGACATGGACCACGACGGCCGCCAGGACCTCGTCGTCCGCACGACGGAGGGCGCGGCCTATCTCTTCAACGCCGACCATGCGGGCGGCTTCTACACCAAGAAGCTCCTCGCGTCGTCCGGCTGGCAGTACTTCAGCAAGATCGCCTGAGCGGGTTCCGTGCACCCTTGTGAAGTCATGCACATGGCCATGGAAAGCGCCTTCCATGACCACGTATCCCGCTGATACGATCCCGCTGCTCCGGTGCGATCTCTGTCGCACCCTCCGAGAGGGCCCCACCCCGCTCACGCGAGTCCCGTATGCACAGCACGCCGCCGGCGTTCCGGTGTGCGTCGTCGTACCCGGTTCGATTGCCGGGAGTACCGAGGGGTCTCATGAGTCGTTTCGCGCGCGGGCGTGTGCGCCGCTCGTTCGTCCGATGTGCCGTCGCGGCAGTGGGTGCGGGTGCCGTACTCGCCGGCCTGCTCACCGGCGCCGCGCCCGAGCGCGCCCACGCCGCGGACAGCGTGCCGTCGTGGCTCGTGCCGATGTACTTCGACGGCGGGGACAGCCATCGCGCCTGTACGGGCGTCGCGCTCACCCGGACCCGGGTACTGGCCCCGGCCGACTGCTACACGGGCAAGATCGATACGGGCGTTCAGTACTTCTACGACCAGGAGACCGGCACTCTCGAATCCGGGAGCGGCAGCACGGTCTACCGGGTCCACCCCCGCTACGACCAGGCCAGCCGCCGTGCCGACTGGTCCATGCTCGTCCGGTCGACGCCCTCGTCGTTCGGCCGGGCCGTCCTCGCCTCGTCGTCCGACGCCTCGCTGTACGACGCGGGCTCGGCGGCGACCTTCCACTCCTGGGCCGGACTGGACCTTGAGGACGCGCCGCGGATCCGGCACTCAGAGGCCGTGGTGGTGAAGTCGGCCGCCGAGTGCTCCTCGCTGCTCGGCCGGGCGCTCCCCTGGGGCACCCTGTGCACCGTCCCCGCGCCCGGCGCCCCGCCGGTCGCCGACGACGACCAGTGCTTCGGCGACGCCGGGGGCGCGCTGGTGGCCGGGGGCAAGCTGATCGGGATCTCCGCGACCGCCAGCACCGGCTGCGTGCAGGGCGGGGTGCGGCTGTACACCAGCGTCCCGGCGTTCCGGGGGCAGATGACCGGCTTCAGCCGCGAGGTGGAGCACCGCGACGACTCCCTGGGCATGGTCATCGGCCGTGAGCCGGGCGGCAGTTACGAGAACGTGCTGCTGGACGTGTGCCAGCTCCGCTGCAGCGCGGACGGCACGGGCAACGCGGTCACCTGGAACTACGTCTTCACCACGCAGTTCGGCGACCTCAAGGGCGACGGCGAGGGCGACTGGCTCGCCAAGACCCCGGCGGGCACGCTCTACCGGCTCACCCATGTGGCGACCACCGGGGTCGACAGGGCCTCGCGGCAGAACCTCGGCGACTGGTGGAACAAGTTCAACCGGCTCGTCGCCACCCGTGATCTGAGCGGCGACGGCCTGCCCGACCTGCTCGCCCGGGACAAGGACGGCGTGGTGTGGCTGTACAAGGGCCTGGCCGACGGGTCGCTGTCGGGCCGTACCAAGGTCGCCACCTGGAAGTACTACACCGCGATCGCCGGCCGCGGCGACTACTCGGGCGACGGCAGGAACGACGTCGTGGCCCGGGACGGCAACGGTGTGCTCTGGCTGTACCGCGGCAACGGCCGCGGCGGCTTCGAGCCGCGCACCAAGGTCGGCTCGGGCTGGAACAAGTTCGACATCATCACCGGCAGCGGCGACATGGACCACAACGGGCGCCAGGACATCATCGCCCGGACCCCGGACGGCGCCGGCTATCTGTTCAACGCCGACCACGCGGGCGGGTTCTACGCGAAGAAGCAGCTGACCGCGTCGGCCTGGAAGTACTACTCCAAGATCGCATGACCTCTTTCCCGGAGGAAGCCATGGGCCGTCGCGCCCTCGTACAAAGCCGTGCACGTCTGCGCACCACCGTGGCCGCCGCCCTTGCCGCGGCCGTCGCGGCGGGCGCCGCCCCGGCACCGTTCGCCGCGGCGGCGGACGAGCCCGTGCCGGAGCACGTGGTGTTCGCCAACGACCGCTACGTTCCAAGGGCGGAGGCGCTGTACGGCGCGGGCGTCTCCGGCGTGCTGCACAAGCGCGAGGGGACCAGCGGGATGCTGTGGACCCGGTGGGACGGCACCACCGTCGCCGCGCCCGTGCCGCTGGCCTCGCCCTCGCCCGTCATCACCGGCACCTGGCTCTTCGGGGCCACGGACACGGTGATCAGCCAGGGCAGCACACTGCCGCTGCGGGCCACCGACCTGGAGACGGGCGCCTCCTACGAGTTCGCCCTCCCGGAGGGGCACACGGCGGTGGGATACGTCGGCAACCGCGTCCTCACCAGGACCGGTGCGGCGGGTGCGTACACCCACCACCTGCTGGCGTGGGACGGCGCCGAGTCCTTCGGAGCGGTGGCGGAGGTCGCCGCCCCGGCCGGCTACACCGTCACCGCGGTCCTGGCCGCCGACGCCCGGCAGGCCGTCGTCCGTTACGCCGACACCGAGCAGCGTTCCCGATTCGGACTGGTCGATCTCGAGACGGGCGCCTTCACGGCGGGGCCGGTGGCGGTCGGTTCGCAGGTCACGCTGACACCGACCCGGCTGGTGTGGGCATCCGGCGGGACCACACTCTCCTGGGTGCCGCGCGCCGACCTGTCCGCCGCGGTGACCCAGCGCACCGTGCCGCCGCAGGGTGGCGCCAACCCGGTCGTCGGCGCGGCGGGCGACTCCGTGTTCGTCGCCTGGAAACTGCTGTCCGGCAGCCTGCCCGACCTGGTCGACCAGAGCGGAATGCGCCTCCAGTCCGTGACCCTGAGCAGCTCCTCCACCGGCACCCAGCCGGTGGACGTGCTGCGGCACGCCGCCACCACGCTCGTCACCGCCGCCGACGGCCGGCTGGTCGTCGCCGGCGGGACCGACTCCGGGCACTGGGCGCTGCGGACGATCGCGCCGGACACCGCCACGCCCACCGCGCTGGCGGACGTGCCGCCCGTACCCGCGCGGCTGCAGAGCATCTCGCTTGCGAACGGCACGTTCGCCACCGCCGACGCGGACGGCCACTTCCAGAGCACCTACGTGACCCGGAAGATCACGACCACCGGACCGGGCCTCGGGGTCGGCCCGAAGACCATCGTGAACTGGCAGTTCGGACAGCCCGCCTACACATCCGCCGGTGACGGCCGGGCGGTGTTCGTGAGCACCTCGCCGGAGGACACCACGGTCGACGACGGGATCTCCACCGACGACGCGGGCTTCTTCCGCGCCCCGTCCTCCGGCGGCCGTCTCACGGAGGTGACCGGACGCTACGCGATCGTCAACGGAGCCGACCCGGCGCAGCAGTACATCGGCGATCTCGCCGTCCACCTCGATCTGCTGCCGATCCTCACCCGGTCGGTCACCGCGTCGTCGGTCTGGGGCAGCGAGCTGTGGGCCCCCAGCACCACCACGCCCGGCAAGGTCTCCGCGATCGACCTGAAGAAGAAGACGACCACCACCACCGTCCTCACCGGCGCCCCCTGCGTGGCGAAGGAGCTGCAGGTCGTCGGCCGCTGGATGTACTGGTCCTGCGGTGCCGGCCAGACGGCGGGTGTCTACGACCGCAACCGCGGCACATCGTTCTCCGTGCCCACCGACGTCGCACAGCTCGGCGACGGCTATCTGGCGAGCTATCACAGCGCCTCGCACGAACTGCGGCTGACGGAGTTCGCCGACGGCACCCCGTCCACCCGCGTCGTCGACACGCTCAGCTCCGGGGCGCGCGGAGTGCGCTGGACCGTCGACAAGTTCGGCGGCCCGGTGGCGTACATCGCCGACGACCAGAGCGTCCACCTCGCGCCCTCCGGCGTGCCCACCCAGCCGATCGCGGTGACGGAGTGGGACGCGGGGACGTTCGTGAACGTGCAGAACGCGACGGTGCCGTGGCGGGCCCGGTGGCAGCTGTCCAAGCCGGGCTCCGGCTGGACGCTGACGTTCCGCAGCCGCGCCACGGGCGCGGTGGTGCGCACCATCAGCGGGAGTACGGGCGGGCAGGGGCTCGTCAGCGCGGACTGGGACGGCAAGGACGCGGCCGGAAAGCCGGTGGCCAACGGCTCGTACACCTGGACGGTGACCGTCAGCCCGGCGGACGGACAGGGGGCGCCCGCGATGAGGTCGGGCACCGTGTCCGTGAGCGGGGGGCTGCCCGTACGCCACGACCACATCTGGTCGGACGGCGTCGGGGACCTGCTCACGCTGAACAGCTACGGCACCTTCACCTTCCAGGTGGGTACGGGCACGGGCGGCTTCCAGGCCAAGTTCTCCGGGGGCGGCTGGCCCACCTCGGCCACCGCCGTGCCGTTCGGTGACATGGACGGCGACCGGTGCAACGAGGTGCTGGTGCGGCTGAGCAGCGGCGCGCTGCGGGCGTACAAGCCGCGCTGCGGCAAGCTGGCCACCTCCTCCGCGTACACGTCGCTGGGGTCGGGATGGGAGCTGTACAACGCGCTGACGTCGCCGGGTGACATGACCGGTGACGGGCGGGCGGATCTGCTGGCCCGGGGTGCGAAGACCGGGACGCTGTACCTGTTCCCGGGGACGGCGGACGGGAAGCTGGGTGCGCGGAAGGTCGTGCGTACGAGCTGGTCGGGCTTCAGCCACATCGTCGGGGCGGGGGATCTGAACGGCGACGGCATCGGGGATGTGCTGGCCCGCAGCACGGGCGGGAAGCTGTACCGCTGCTACGGGCGGGCGGACGGTACCCTCGGTTCGGGTGTGGTGCTGTGGTCCGACTGGGGCGCCTCGTACAAGGACGTCGTCGTCGTCGGCGACATCACCGGCGACGGCAAGGCCGACCTCGTCGTCCGGGACAAGTACGGCAACCTCTACCGCAACGCCGGTACCGGAAACGGGACGTTCGGCGGGCGCGTGAAGATCGCCACCGGATGGCAGGGCTACAAGGGGGTCTTCTGATGCTGTCGCACATCCGACTGCGCCGACCGCGCCGCATGCTGGCCGCCGCGCTGGCCGCCGGCGCCGTGGTCACCGGCCTCGTGGCGCCAGCCGCGCAGGCGGCGGACGCCCCCGCCGAGGTGATCATCCCGGCCGGAGCGCGCTACATCCCCCGCGACGACCGCATCTCCGAGGCCGGCGCGACGGGCTATCTGCACACCCAGGAGGGCAGCACCGGCACGCTGTGGACCGACTACGCGACCGGTGGGACGCGGGCGGTCGACGCGTCCGTCGGGGACGACCACAGCGCGGCCCACTCGGGTCTGCGGGCACAGCTCGACACGGTTACGCGGGTGGTGAGCGTCCGCGATCTGGCGACGGGTGAGGTCACCGGGTTCCAGCTGGGCGCCGGCCAGTTCTGGTCGGGCGCCTTCACGGACGACTCCGTCGTGACGGCCACGCACGTGGACGGCAACCTGACCGGGATGTCCATCCTCACCCGGGCCGGCGGCGAGGTGCGGGAGCGCCAGGTCACCGGCCTTCCTGCGGGGTGGAACCAGTATGGACTCGTCGACACCCAGGACGCCCGCGGCGCGATCATCCGTATGAGGACCGACGACTTGACGAAGTCCGCGTACTACCTGCTCGACTACGCCACCGCCGCGGTCCAGCTCATCCCGGCCGCGATGGCCGACCGGACACCGATCCTCGCGGGCGACTATCTGCTGTCGAGTCCGACGTTCGAGGACCAGGTCGCGACCGTGCCGCGCGACAACCCCTCGGCGACTCCCGTGGTCACCCAACTCACGCCCCCCGGCGGCGGGGAGTGGAAGCCCGCCCGGACGGCCGTGGTCGGTGACTGGCTCGTCTTCAGCCATCCGCTCCTCTACGACGCGATGGCGACCGTACCCGGAGGCGAACTCCAGGCCGTACGCATAGGCGGCACCGAGGTGCACCGGCTGCTGCGCTACTCCACCTGGTACCTCCCCACCGCACCCGACGGCAGCGTGCTGGCCACGGGAGGCAGCGGATCCACGGACTGGGCCGTGCGCCGCGTCACCGTCGGGGCGGACGGCGCCCCGGAGCTAACGACGATGCAGACCGTGCCCAGCATCCCCGCCACCATCAACTCGCTGGCGTTCGGCGGCGGTCGGCTGAGCTTCCAGTCGAAGGCCGACGGCTCGCCGGTCAAGGGCCTGTACGAGTACGACACGGCCCTCACCGGAACGCCCGCCGTCGGAGAGCGCCGGCTGGCCTTCCGGATGCCGGACCCGGTCGGTCCGGTGCGGACGCTCGCCGACGGCCACTCGGCCTACCTCGACGGCCCCCACGCCATACGCCCGCTGACGCTCAACAGCATGAGCACCGTCGACGTACCGAGCGGCAGCACGCTCGTGGACGCCGCGGGCCGGTACGTCGTGGTCAACGGCTCGGACGGCAAGCAGTACATCGGCGACTTCGAGATGCACATGGGCACGAGCGTCCTCCTCACCCGTACGAAGACGGCCGCCGCGCTCTGGGGCAACAAGCTGTGGAAGCCGGCCGCCACGACCGGCACGGTCGACTCGTACGACCTGGTGACGCGGAAGACCTCCACCGCCGTCAGCCTCGGCTCCGGGTGCGTGCCCACCGAGCTGCAGGCCGCCGGCCGCTGGCTGTACTGGTACTGCGCCTCGGGCAACAAGGCCGGGGTGTACGACCAGCAGCTGAAGAAGAGCGTCGCCGTGCCCACCGGCGAGGCGCTGCTGGGCGACGGTTTCCTCGTACGCCACGACGCGACCGCGGGCCGGCTGCTGCTGACGGACTTCCACCTCGGGGCGGGCACCGCTCCGGCCACCACCGCGTTCGCCGATCTCCCGCAGGCGGGTTCGCAGGGGCGCGGGGTGAACTGGACCGTGGACAAGTACGGCGGCCACGTCGCGTTCGTGGACGCGCAGCAGCGCATCCACATCAAGCCGGTGACCGTGCCCCGTTCCCCGGTGACCCTGGCCGGCGCGCAGGCCCCCACCGATGTGGACGTCAGCGCGTCCACCCCCTGGCAGGGCACCTGGCTGCTCAGCCGGCCCGCGCTGTCCGCGAAGCTCACCCTGAAGGACGTGCGCGGCCGGGTGGTCAGGACGCTCACCGGCTTCACGCGCCAGAACGCGCAGCTGGGCTTCACCTGGGACGGCAAGGACGACCAGGGCGCCGTCCCCGTCGGCGGACCCCACACCTGGACGCTGTCCGCGGACCTGGGCGACGGCTCGGGCCTGCGTACGATCGCGAGCGGTCCGCTGGCCGTCCTCGGCGGCAAGACCGCCCCACGTGACTACGACGGCGACGGCACGGGCGAGTTGCTCACCCTGACCACCGGCGGGACGCTCAGTGCGCAGGAGGTCCAGGTGAACTCGTCGCTGGCCACGAGCGCCTCGGGCTGGCCCACGACGTCCGTGTTCGTCCCCTTCGGCGACCTGGACGGCGACCGCTGCAACGACGTGCTGGTCAAGTCCTCGTCCGGCACCCTGCGCAAGTACTCGGGGCAGTGCAAGGGCGCGGTGAGGACGGCCAGCCCGTACACGTCGCTGGGGACGGGCTGGGAGCTGTACAACGCACTGACGTCGCCGGAGGACATGACAGGTGACGGCCGTCCGGACCTGCTGGCCCGGGGCGCGAAGACCGGGACGCTGTACCTCTTCCCGGGCACGGCGGACGGGAAGCTGGGCGCCCGGAGGGTGGTCCGTACGAGCTGGTCGGGCTTCACCCACATCGTCGGCGCCGGCGACCTGAACGGCGACGGCATCGGGGACGTCCTGGCCCGCAGCACGACCGGCAAGCTCTACCGCTGCTACGGCCGCGCCGACGGCACCCTCGGCTCGGGCGTCGTCCTGTGGTCGGACTGGGGCGCCTCGTACAAGGACGTCGTCGTCGTCGGCGACATCACCGGCGACGGCAAGGCGGACCTCGTCTCCCGCGACAAGTACGGCAACCTCTACCGCAATTCGGGCAACGGCAACGGGACCTTCGGCGGCCGGACGAAGCTCGGCACCGGGTGGACCACCACGCTGAAGCTGTTCTGACCGTTCGGCACGTTCCGGAAGAACCCTGTAGACATGTGAGGTGTTCGATGCTGCGTCCCCCGCGGTCCGTGCGAGCTGTCGCACTGGCCGTCTCCGCGTTCCTCGGCCTGCTCGCCGTACCGGCGACGGCCACGGCGGCGGAGAACCTTCCGCCTGATCAGCCGCTCACCACGGAGCTTGCCCTCGACCTCGACACGCCGTGCGTCGCCGGTGATGCCCGCCCGTACACCTCGGATCCGACCCCGAGACTGCTCGCCGTGATCCGGGACCCGGCCGATGCGCAATGGCTGGGGCTCCGGGCCGAGTTCGAGGTGTCGTGGACCGACGCGAACGGCGAGCGTCAGGTACTCACGCGTCTGACCTCGGCGGCCCTGTCCAGCGGGCAGCGAGCCACCTGGGACCAGATCGAGGGACTGCCCGCCGGTACGGTCCTGAGCTGGCGCGTCCGCGGCTACGACGGAGTCCTGTGGGGCCCGTGGAGCTCGGACAACGGCGCGGGTGCCTGCGAGTTCGTCATCGACACGGTCAACCCGGAGCAGCCGGTGGTCACCTCGGAGCAGTTCCCCGCCGACGTGTTCTGGGTGGACGGCGTCGGGGTGTGGGGCGACTTCACGGTGGATTCGCCGTCCGAGGACGTCGTCTCCTACGAGTACCACTTCACCGGTGAGCCGTGGCACAGGATCAGTCCGGACGAGCTGGGCGGACCTGTGGAGTTCAGCTGGATGCCGCAGGACAGCGGCCCCACGACTCTCGAGGTCTGGGCGAAGGACCGGTCGGGCCGGCACAGCGCGACGACGTACTACGACATGAACATCGGCCAGCCCCGCCGGCCGGTGGCCCGCTGGCAGCTCGCCGACCCGGCGGGCTCATCCACCGCTGCGGACGACCAGGGAGCCGCACCGGCGACCGCCGGCAAGGGCGTGACCTTCGGCGCCGAACCGCCCTCCGGTACGGAGGTGCCGGGCGCCGTGGAGCTCGACGGCGGTTCCGGGGCGTACCTCACCCCGAAGGCCTCGGTCGTCGACCCGGGCCGGACCTTCTCGGTCAGCGCCTGGGTGCGTCCCGCGTCGCTCGGCTCGGACACGGTAGCCGTCAGCCAGAACGGCGCGGACGAGCCTGCCTTCACGCTGGGGACCTTCACCGACGGCACCGGTGCGAAGCACTGGGCCTTCGCGGTGGGGGACGGGCAGGCCGAGCCCGCCTTCCGGGCCGTCGGCGGTACTCCCGACGAAGGCGAGTGGGCCCATCTGGCGGGTGTGTACGACGCCGTGACGAAGACGGTCCGTCTGTACGTCAACGGTCGCGCCGTGGACTCGGTGGAGGGCGCGGAGGTGACGCCGGTCAGCGGGGATCTGCAGATCGGCCGCTCGCGGGACGAGGACGGTTACGGCCACACCTTCCGCGGTGAGCTGGCGCAGGTGGGTCTGTGGGACCGCGTGCTGGTGGGCAAGGAGATCGGTTACGCCGCCGCCCGTACCGCTGAACGGACCGCCTACTGGCAGGTGAACACCGCCGCGAACGGCGAAAGCCCCGAGTACGGCGGCGGCGCGCCACTCGTGCTCGGCGGTGACACGTCGGTCTTCGACAAGCCGACCGAGCCGGAGGAGTGCGACTGGGACGTGGACCCGTGGTGCGAGCCGCAGCCGGCGATCACCCCGCTCGTCGGCAAGGGCGACCTGATCTTCGACGGCGACGGGGACTACGCCGCGACCGGCGGTCCGGTCGTCGCGACCGACCAGAGCTACACCCTGGCCGCGCACGTCCGGCTCCCGAGATTTCCGGAACGGGACATGAGTGTGCTGTCCGTACCCGGTGTGCACGCGAACGCCGTCGAGGTCCGCTACGACAGTGCCCTGCGCAAGTGGCAGGCAGTCGTGGCGCACGAGGACGCGGCCGACGCCGAGCGTACGGTCGTCACGTCGTCGGATGGTTCACCGGTGACCCATGTCGCGGTCGTCTACGACGACGGCGCCGATGAGATCCGGCTGTATCTCGGCGGATATCTCGCGGGCCGGGCCCACGTCTCCGACGACCACGAGTGGGCCGCGGACGGAACCCTGCAGCTGGGACGGTCGCTCACCGCGGCCGGGTGGGGCGGGTTCCTGGACGGACACCTCGACGAGGTGCGCGTGTACCAGGGCGCGGTGAAGGACTCCGTGCTGCTGTCGCTGAGTTCTCGTACGGAGCGCCAAGACCTGTGACGACCCGCGCCGGGGGCCGGATTCCCCGGCCCCCGGCACGTGTTCCTATTGTGATGCGTGTCACCCCGCCCTCCTGGGCATCGCTGGGAGCATGACAACCCACGAACCCCGGGACGCGTCCGACCCGCCCACCGCCACCGCCGCCGCAGCCGCCCCCGTCGCCGACGAGGAGCGGCTGCGGCAGCTCGGCTACACCCAGGTGCTCGCCCGCCGGATGTCGGCGTTCGGCAACTACGCCGTGTCGTTCACCATCATCTCGGTGCTCTCCGGCTGTATGACCCTCTACCTCTTCGGCATGAACACCGGCGGCCCCGCCGTGATCACCTGGGGCTGGGTCGCCGTCGGCCTGATGACGCTGTTCGTCGGGCTCGCCATGGCCGAGGTCTGCTCCGCGTACCCCACCTCCGCCGGGCTGTACTACTGGGCCCGACGTCTCGCGCCGCCCCGGCAGGCCGCCGCCTGGGCCTGGTTCACGGGGTGGTTCAACGTCCTCGGGCAGGTCGCCGTCACCGCCGGCATCGACTTCGGCGCGGCGTCGTTCCTCGGCGCGTACCTCAACCTCCAGTGGGACTTCGAGGTCACCGAGGGGTGGATCATCCTCCTCTTCGCCGCGATCCTGCTCCTGCACGGCGCCCTCAACACCTTCGGCGTGCGCATCATCGGGCTGCTGAACGGCATCAGCGTGTGGTGGCACGTGCTGGGCGTCGCCGTCATCGTCGGCGCGCTCACCTTCGCCCCCGACTCGCACCAGTCGGCGTCCTTCGTCTTCACCGAGTTCGTCAACGAGACCGGCTTCTCCAGCGGTTTCTACGTCGTACTCATCGGCCTGCTGATGGCCCAGTACACCTTCACCGGCTACGACGCCTCCGCCCACATGACCGAGGAGACGCACGACGCGGCGGTCGCCGGTCCGCGCGGCATCGTGCGGTCCATCTGGACGTCGTGGGTCGCCGGTTTCGTGCTGCTGCTGGGCTTCACCTTCGCCATCCAGAGTTACGAGACCGCCCGCACGTCCCCCACGGGGGCGCCGCCCGCGCAGATCCTGCTGGACGCGCTGGGTGCGACCGGCGGCAAGGCGATGCTGCTCGTCATCATCGGCGCGCAGCTGTTCTGCGGGATGGCCTCCGTCACCGCGAACAGCCGGATGATCTACGCCTTCTCCCGCGACGGCGCACTGCCCTTCTCCCGCGTCTGGAACCAGGTCAGCCCGCGCACCCGCACGCCCGTCAACGCGGTGTGGCTCGCGGCGCTGGGCGCGCTGGTGCTCGGACTGCCGTACCTGATCAACATCACCGCGTACGCGGCGGTGACCTCGATCGCCGTGATCGGGCTGTACATCTCGTACGTCATCCCCACCCTGCTGCGGCTGCTGCAGGGCGACCGCTTCGAGCGGGGGCCGTGGCACCTGGGCCGGTGGAGCCGGCCGATCGGGGTCGTCGCCGTGGTGTGGGTGGCGGTGATCACCGTGCTGTTCATGCTGCCGCAGGTGTCGCCGGTGACGGCGGAGACCTTCAACTACGCGCCGGTGGCCGTCGCGGTGGTGCTGGGCTTCGCGGGTGTGTGGTGGCTGGTGTCGGCGCGGCACTGGTTCCTGAAGGGGGAGCAGCGGGTGCCGGAGGCGGCGGTGGCGGAGGCTCCGTAGACCCTGCTCAGCCGGTGGACGCCTCGTACTCCGCCATCACCTCGTCCACCGGCCCGTCCGCCCGCAGGCGACCGTGCTCCAGCCACAGGGCACGGTCGCACGTCTCGCGGATCGTGCGGCTGCTGTGGCTGACCAGGAACACCGTGCCGGCGCGCGCCCGCAGCTCGTCGATACGCCGGCGCGAGCGCTCCTGGAACGCGCGGTCGCCGGTCGCCAGCGCCTCGTCGATCAGCAGGACGTCGTGCTCCTTGGCGGCCGCGATGGAGAAGCGCAGCCGGGCCGCCATGCCGGAGGAGTACGTCCGCATGGGCAGCGTCGAGAACGGCTCCCGGGCGTCGATGCCCGCGAAGTCGACGATGTCCTGGTACCGGGCGCGGATCTGCGCGGGCGTCATGCCCATCGCGAGCCCGCCGAGGACGACGTTGCGCTCGCCGGTGAGGTCGTTCATCAGGGCGGCGTTGACGCCGAGGAGCGAGGGCTGGCCGTCGGTGAAGACGGCGCCGGACTCGGGCGGTTGCACGCCGGCGACGGCGCGCAGCAGGGTGGACTTGCCGGAGCCGTTGGAGCCGACGATGCCGACGGCCTCGCCGCGGTACGCGGTGAAGCTCACGCCGCGCACCGCGTGCACGCGGCGGGAGCGGCCGGGGCCGTGCACCCGGTAGACGACGTGGAGGTCGTCGACGATGACGGTGGGGGGCGCGGGTTCCCGGGTCCCGGGGTGCTCACTCACGTCCGTACTCCTCCTCTCCCTGCCAGAAGAAGCAGAGCCCCGCCGCGGCCGCGGCCAGCGCCCACGCCGTGGCGGCGGCCCAGGCGTACGGCGGCAGGCCGTCCGCGGGGAAGCTGTCGATCAGGGCGGCCCGGGCCAGGTCGATCCACAGGGCCGCCGGGTTGTACGACAGGACCGCCCGCAGCGCGGCCGGTGCGTCCGCGGCCTGCCGGCTGATGCTGTACATCACGCCGGACGCGTACATCCACGTGCGCATGACGAAGGGCAGCAGCTGGGCGAGGTCCGGCGTACGGCTGCCGAGCCGGGCGAAGACGAGCGCCAGCCCCGTGTTGAACAGCAGCTGCAGCCCGAGCGCGGGCACGACCTCCAGCCACCGCACGGAGGGGACCGCGCCGCCGCCGACCAGCAGCGCGGCGACCACCACCATCGACAGGCCGAGCTGGCGCAGCTGGGCCAGCACCAGGGCGACGGGCAGCGCCGCCCGCGGGAAGTGCACGGCCCGCACCAGACCCCGGTTGCCGGAGACGGCGCGGACGCCGGCGAGGACCGAGCGCTGGGTGAAGGTGAACACGAAGACGCCCGTCACCAGGAACGGGATGTAGTCGGGGACGCCCTTGCGGGCGTGCATCAGCAGGCCGAACACCAGGTAGTACACGGACGCGTTGAGCAGCGGGACGGCGAGCTGCCAGAGCTGGCCGAGCCTCGTCTGCGCGTACTGCGCCTCGTGCTTGGCGCGGGCGAACTCCCAGACGAAGTGCCGGCGCCCCCACAGGCCGCGCAGATAGTCCGGCAGCGGGGGCCGGGCGCCGCTGCGGGTCAGCCCGTGGGCGGCGGCCAGGGCCGCGGCGGGGGAGGGGGCCGCCGGGTGTTTCTCCAGCAGCGTCATGCGCACCTCCGGGGTGCAGTGGTTTCGCGTCTGTTCTACGTCTGTTTTACGTCCGCTTTACGTCGGAACGGAACCGTTCCGTCGTGCTGTCGCACGCTAACCCGCCACGACGATGGAACGCAAGCGTTCCGTCGTACGGGATAGGATCGGGGTATGCCTGCCGCCGCCGAGCCCGACGACTCCGCCCCGCGCCGTACCGCCGCGGGCGCGGCCGTGCTGCGCGCGGAGGTGACGGACGCGATCCGGCTGGCGGTGCTGCAGGAGCTGGCGGAGGTGGGGTACGGCCGGCTGTCGATCGAGCGCGTCGCCCGCCGGGCGGGGGTCGGCAAGGCGGCGGTGTACCGCCGCTGGTCGTCGAAGCTGCCGATCGTGCTGGACCTGGTCAAGGGCCTGACGGCGCAGCCCCTCCCCGTCCCCGACACGGGCAGCCTGGAGGGCGACGTACGGGAACTGCTCGCGGCGACCGCGGCGGTGCTGCGCCACCCGATGGCGGCCCAGATCCTCCCCGACCTCCTGGCCGAGGCGGCCCGCAGCCCGGAACTCGCCGACGCCCTGCGCGAGGCGGTCCACCACACCCAGCGCGACCTGGCCCGCGCGATCCTGAAGTCCGCCGAGTCCCGCGGCGAAATCCGCCCCGGCGTCGACCCCGACCTGGCCCTGGACCTCCTGGCGGGCCCGCTCTACTGGCGCCTGATGCTGACCCGCACGGAGTCCCCCCGCAACCACCTCGACCGCCTGGCGGCGGTAACCACGGCAGCGCTGCGGGCGGCGTGAAGGGGCTGTCGGTGTGGGGGCGAGTGACCTGAGCCTGACGTGGCAGCTGGCAGGTCGGTTCGAAACGCGGGCGCAGTTCGAAGCGGAACCCACCGCCTACCGCTGGATCTTCGAACGACGGGACGCCATCGTCGCGATCCGCGTCCTGGAGCTGAGCCACGGCAGGCTGCACGACAACGCCGGCGCGGAGGTGTGGAGCAGCCGGCAGCCGATGGACCGACTCTCCCGGACGGTCATCCGCTGCTTCGACGCGGTCGCGGATGCGCACGGAGAGAGCGCCTGTCGAGGCGCGTGGGGCGCTCGCTTCCCTCGAACGGAACTGGAGGCCCTCAGGGGGCTCTGGCGCACCACCCGCTCCTGAGGCGATCCTGCCGTCGGTGTGCCTGGTGAGGCGCGGGTGACCGGCGGAGCCCGATGCCGCCGTCACTCAGAGGTGTGAAGCAATCGACGCTCCGCAACCGGATCGGTCGACGTGCGGGTCCTGATCAGCGACAGCGACCTCCCGCGCGGAAGGGGCCGTAAATGGCCGTTCAGCAGGCAAGGCGACTCAGCACCGCACTCGCAGCCGCGGGTGCGTTCCTCATGTTGAACCCGGCTCCGGCCCACGCCACCGCCGTGGGGTCAACGGCCGTCGCAACGTTCGAATACTCCGTTGGTGGAGTGACGATGAAGGTTCCGACAGGCTGCATGTTCACGCACGTCATCCGGGGCGGGGGTAAGAAGATCACGTACCAGAACGCGGGAGTCGACTGCGGCTTCGTGGGCGCTCTCAGCAGCGGCTTCTGCAACTGGCGTATCGACTTCAACTACGCCAATACCGACAACAAGACCTACAAGGTCTCACGCGGCAAGACCCACCCCAAGTGCACGATCGACCCGATGCGCAACAACGCACCCCGGACGCTGCCGCGATACGGCAAGGCGTGCGCGCATCTGTACGTCAACGGCGTCCGGCGAGTGACGCAGTGCCACCACATCACGGAGTGAGCGATTCATGATCGACCAGGAGCAGGCGCAGGACAGCGCGTTCGAGACGCGGAGGCGGCGCGCCGGAATTGCCGCGTTCGCGGCGGGGGCCCTCGTCACGCTGGCGTTCTTCAGCTTCTTCCCGGGCCTTCCCCACGTCATCGACTGGGGTGCCATCGTGGCCGCCTTCGGCGTCGGCGTGATCGCCCGCTGGGCCTGTCAGTCGAGGATGAACAGGAAGAACGCCGGCTCCCCAGGGTGACGGTCCGACCGTCGGCGAATTGGGCTTGCCGGCGGGCTGCTCGGATGAAGGAACACGCAGGTCGCGGACCCGGCGGCCCGCCGGACGCTTATCCGCTCGGGATCGCCCCGGGGTCCCGGCTATGCTTGCCGGGCGCGGGCCGTTAGCTCAATTGGCAGAGCAGTGGACTTTTAATCCATTGGTTGTCGGTTCGAGTCCGACACGGCCTACGTATCGCGGGAGCCCCTCAGGGGGCTGACCTGCAGCGGAGCGCCCGAACCAGCTCAAGTCGGTTCGGGCGCTTCGTCGTTGTCTGCCTCGATGCACGTCCGGACTCGCCGACGGCTCCGTCTCTTTGTGTGAGCGGGCGATTACTCGGATGGATGTTACTATGGTCGATCTGAGTAAGATTGAATTGAGTCAGGTGGCGCATGGGCGGATTCACCGGACGTGAGCGCGAGCTCGCCAGCCTGGATCGGCATCTTCGCTGGGTACGGGAGGGTCGCGGCGATCAGCGCGGCAGGGCGCTGCTGCTGCGGGGCCGGAGGCGAGTGGGCAAATCGCGGCTGGTCGACGTCTTCTGCGAGCGCTCCGGCGTCCCCTATGTCACGCATCAGGCGACCAGGGGAGAGGACCCCGCCCGTGAGCGGGAGCTGCTTCTTGCGGAGGTGCGGCAGTCGTCTCTGCCGGACGTGTCGTTGCTGGCCGGGGTGGAGCGCACGGCGGACTGGGCCACCGCGCTGCGCCAGCTCGCCGCCGTACTGCCGGACGACGCGCCGAGCATCGTCGTGCTCGACGAGTTCCCGTGGATTCTCGAAGGCGACCCGGTGGCCGAGGGCGCGCTGCAGACCGCGTGGGACCGGGCGCTGAGCAGGAAACCGGTCCTGCTCATCCTGATCGGCAGCGATCTGGCCATGATGGAACAGCTCTCCGCGTACGGCCGGCCGTTCCACCAACGCGGTGTGGAGATGCAGCTGCCGCCCCTCACCCCCTACGAGGTCGGGGAGATGGCGGGGTTGCCCGCTGCGGAGGCGATCGACGCCTTTCTGGTCACCGGTGGGCTGCCGCTGATCGCGCAGGAGTGGCGCGAGGGCGAATCACGGGAGCATTTCCTGCGCCGCAGCCTTGAGGACCCCACGTCTCCCCTGCTCGTCTCCGCCGAGCGCGCACTGGCCGCGGAGTTCCCGGCCGCGCTGCAGGCGCGGCACGTGCTGTCGGTCATCGGATCGGGCGAGCGGACGTTCACCTCCATCGCGGCCAGGGCGGGCACCGCGGATCGGGCACTGGCGCCTGGTTCGCTCAACCCCGCGCTGAAGTCCCTCGTGGAGAAGAGGCTGGTCGCGGTGGACACGCCGCTGTCGGTCAAGGGCGGCGAACGGGACCGGCGCTACCGGATCGCCGATCCGTACCTGCGGCTGTGGCTGGCCTTCTTCGAGCGCGGTATCGCGGATGTCGAGCGGGGGCGGGGGCGTCAGGTCGCCGATTCGGTCGAGCGCAGCTGGCCCTCATGGCGAGGACGGGCCGTCGAGCCGGTGGTCCGGGAGGCGCTGGCGCGACTGCTGCCCGACGAGCAATGGCCGAACGTGCATGAGGTCGGTGGCTGGTGGCCCCGGACGAACAACCCCGAGGTGGACCTCGTCGGGGCGGACCGCGTCCCGGCACGCGGGATCGGCTTCGTCGGTTCGGTGAAATGGCACGAGCGCACCCCGTTCGACCGGCGGGATCTCGCAGTGCTGGCCCGGGATGCTCTCGCCGTGCCGGGGGCTTCGGAGGACACTCCGCTGATCGCCGTATCCCGCTGCGGGTTCGAAGCCGAAGGGCTCGCGGCCGCGTACGGCCCCGAGCACCTGCTCAAAGCGTGGTTGCCGGAGTGAACATCCCCGGACATCCTCACGGTTCGCCGTGGACTGGCGCGCCGTCCCCGTCGGTCGCACTCCGGGGACGGCGCGGAGGCCGGCGTCAGGTCTCCGGGCAGAGCGTCTTGCGCAAGCCGATGTTGAGGTGGGCTCCGTCGTCGTCCGAGAGCGTGATTCCGTCGTAGGAGAAGCGCACAGCGGCCGAGTGGTCCGCGGTCGTGGTGCCGCCTTCGAGGGAGTGGCACTGGTTGCGGGCCGCGTTGATGGCCTTGTCCTCGTCGGCTGTGAGTCTGGCGTTGACGTCTCTGATCGCCGCGAGGAGGGCGTCTCGTTCGGCGCCGGTCGGGGCGGGCGGGATGCCGGTGTTCTCCTGGGTCTCGGGCGCGGCTGCGGACGGTGTGGGCTTGGTGTCGGCCGCTGAGCCGGGTGTGTCGCTGTCGCTGCTGCAGCCGGTGAGGGCGAGGAGCAGGGCGGCGGTGCCGAGGACGGTGGTGCGGATGTGCATGATCCCCCCAGGGGAGTTGCTGGTCGGAGGCTGCATCGTGCGCTGAGTCGTGCACCGGCGTCCCGGGTGTGGCGGTTCTGTGACACGGCGGGGGGCGGGGGCAGGGGCTGGGCCTCCGTCGTCTGTCGGTGCGGGCGTGTTCGGACGTGGTTGCGAAGCCGTCGCCCGAAGGACGCGCAGGACGTTGATGAACGCGGCGGCCGGGATCCCACCGCGTAACATCACGGCACGATCACAGCTTGGTCGCGGTAGTCGTACGGAGGCCCCGTGTCGTTCCGCTGTCCGCACCCCGTGCGCGCGCCGCGCGCCGGAGCCCGCCGCCCGTCGGCGGAGCGGCTGCTTGCCGCCGTGCTGGCGGCGTTCGTGGTGGCCCTGGCCCTGTGTTCCGTCTGGCACAGCGGGCACCAGGAGGCGGGTCACGGGGGCGCCGGCGTGAGCGTCGCGGCGCCGGGGCGGGCGGCTCCCGCCGCCGAGCCGCGGGCGCCGGAGTGGCTGCACACCGCGCCGGGCTGCGCGTCGGGTTCCGTTCTGCGGGCGGTCCAGACCGGCCGCGACACCCCGGGGCCGGCCGGAGTCGGCACCGTCCTCGGCACGCTTGCCGCCACCGCGCCCGCCTGCGTACTCCCGGTCCTGCGCCGGCGCACGGGCGAGGGATCCGTGCGCTCCGGGCGGACCGTGCTGACCGCCGTCTGCCGATGGCGTCTCTAGAGGCTCCCGTCCGCAGCCGGTGACACCCGGCTGCCGCGCACCCGTGCCGTACGCCGTGGCGCCCCGCGCCGCAGCATGCCCTGCCGGGGCGCGAGATGACCCGCAACCGAGCCGTCATCGAACGAGAGCACCACCATGCACCGATTCACCAGCACCGCCTTCACCCCTGCCCACGCGACCGCCCGCTCGGCCCTGCCCGGCCTGGTCGGCGGCACCCCTCTGCTGCGCGTCTCGCGCCCGCTCACCCCTGCCGGGCGCGGCTTCTGGGCCAAGCTCGAAGGGTTCAACCCCGGGGGGATCAAGGACCGTCCGGCCCTGTACATGGTCGAGCAGGCACGCGCACGCGGCGTGCTGCTTCCCGGCGGCCGCATCATCGAGTCCACCAGCGGCACCCTCGGCCTCGGCCTCGCCCTGGCCGGGCAGGTGCACGGGCACCCGGTCACCCTGGTGACCGACAGCGGCCTCGAACCGGCCACGGCCCGCCTGCTGGCCGCGTACGGCGCACGGGTCGAGGTGGTCACCGAACCGCATCCCACCGGGGGCTGGCAGCAGGCCCGCCGCGACCGTGTCCGCCGGCTGCTCGCCGCCCACCCCGGCTCCTGGTGCCCCGACCAGTACAACAACCCCGACAACGTCGCCGCGTACACCCCACTCGCCCTGGAACTCGCCTCCGAGCTGGGCCGGATCGACGCCCTGGTGTGCAGCGTCGGCACGGGCGGTCACTCGGCCGGCATCTCCCGCGTGCTGCGCCGCCTCTGTCCGGAGCTCCTCGTCGTCGGCGTGGACACCGTCGGCTCCACCGTCTTCGGCCAGCCCGCCCGTCCCCGGCTGATGCGCGGACTCGGCTCCAGCATCCATCCGCGCAACGTCGCGTACGACACCATCGACGAGGTCCACTGGGTCGCCCCGGCCGAGGCGGTCCGGGCCTGCCGGCAGCTCGCGGCCTCCCACTACGCCACCGGCGGCTGGAGCGTCGGCGCCGTCGCCCTGGTGGCCGGCTGGCTGGCCCGTACCCTGCCCGACAGCAGCCGGATCGTGGCCGTGTTCCCCGACGGCCCGCAGCGCTATCTCGACACCGTCTACGACGACGACTACTGCGCGCGGCACGGTCTGCTCGACGCGCCGCCGCCGGTGGAACCCGAGGTGATCGGCCGTCCCGACGAGAAGGAGGTCGTCCGCTGGACCCGCTGCACCACGGTCGTGGACCCCCTCGCCCCGTCGCCGTCCCCCGCGCCCGCCACCACGCACGCCCGGCAGGACCGGGGGCAGCGGTGAAGGGCACGATCACGCAGCTGCGTTCGTACGAGCGCAGCGTCCAGCTGTTGATGGTCAACCAGTTCACCATCAACCTCGGCTTCTACATGCTGATGCCGTTCCTGGCCCAGCACCTCTCCGGCACGCTCGGGCTGGCCGGCTGGCTGGTCGGCCTCGTCCTCGGGGTGCGCAACTTCAGCCAGCAGGGCATGTTCCTGATCGGCGGCACCCTCGCGGACCGGCTCGGCTACAAGCCGCTGATCGTCGCCGGCTGCCTGCTGCGCACGGTCGGCTTCGCCGCCCTCGGGCTGGTCGGCTCGACGCCCGCGCTGCTCGCCGCCTCGGCGGCCACCGGGCTGGCCGGCGCGCTGTTCAACCCGGCCGTGCGCGCCTATCTGGCCGCGGACGCCGGGGAGCGGCGCGTCGAGGCCTTCGCCCTGTTCAACGTCTTCTACCAGGCGGGCATTCTGCTGGGCCCGCTGGTCGGGATGGTGCTGACCGGATTCGACTTCCGGCTCACCTGCCTGGTCGCGGCCGGGATCTTCGCGCTGCTCGGCATTCTGCAGATCCGGGCGCTGCCGGCGCGCCGCGGGGCCGGCCCATCCGGTTCCAGCGGGCGGGTGCTGCCCCAGTGGCGGGCCATCGCCCGCAACCGGCCCTTCCTGCTCTTCTCGCTGGCCATGACCGGTTCGTACGTGCTGACCTTCCAGGTCTATCTGGCGCTGCCCCTCGAGATCCGGCGGCTGGCCGGGCAGGGGACACCGGGGACCACCGCGGTCGTCGTCCTCTTCGCGGTCTCCGGCCTCGCCACCATCCTCGGCCAGACGAGGGTGACGGCGTGGTGCAGGGCCCATACGGTTCCCGGCCGGGCACTGGTCCTGGGGGTGGCGACGATGGGCGCGGGCTTCCTGCCTCTGCTGGCGGCGACGGCTCTCCCCGTACCGGACGGCGGCGCCGCCCGCTGGCTGACGGCGGCCGTCCCCTCCGTCCTGGCTGCGTTGCTCCTCGGGGTGGGCACGATGATCGCCTACCCCTTCGAGATGGACACCGTCGTGCGGCTCGCGGGCGACCGTCTCGTCGCCACCCACTACGGGCTGTACAACACCGTCTGCGGGATCGGCATCACCCTCGGCAACCTCCTGACCGGCGCCGCCCTCGACGCCGCCCGCTCCGCGGGCCTGCCCGCGCTGCCCTGGCTCGCCCTGTCCGCCCTCGGGCTGGGCTGCGCCGCCGCGCTCCACGCGCTGCACCGCACCGGCCGGCTGACTCCCCGGCCCGTGGCGGAGCCGCAGCACGCGACCGCGTGAAACCGCGCCAGGGCCGGCGGCGTTCACCCGCCGCCGGCCCTGGTCAGCGGCCGACGGGCGTCCCCGTGGCGGCGGGACCCGTTGCCCGGAACGGCTTGGACGGGTAGCCGGTGTCGAAGTGCTGGTAGTCGGGTACGTCGATGTCCTGCCAGATCCAGCCCTCGGCCGTGAACGCCCGCCACACCAGCCCGCCCTTGAGGATCTTGCCCTTCCCCGGGGTGCGCCCGCTGTCCTTCGCGCTGGGCATCCAGCACGAACAGCGCGTGTCCTTCCAGGGGTTCTCCAGCGGGTTGATGTCGACGGCCCGTCCGTTGGCGTGCGGCGACCCGGCGGCCGGGGCGTTCGCCTGCCCCTGCCTCCGGCAGTTGAAGGCGGAGGTGTTGTCGGCCCGCATGCTGGCGTCGTCATCCCCCCGGTACGCCTCGATGGGGGTCATCCGGCGGATGGGGAAGCGCTCCTCGAACAGGCGGGTGAAGACGCGCACGACGCTCGCGGCCACGTCCTGGTTGACGACGATGCCGCCACGCCGCACTTCGCCGTCGAAGGACCAGTAGTTCAGGTCGACCCGGCGCAGCCCCGCCCGCCCCACCGGACAGCCCGGGCGCCACACTCCGGCGCCCTTGATACGCGCCCACTGGGCGTCGCTGATCTTCGAGATCTGGGCGCCCACGGTCCGCGCGGGGACAGGAGAAGGACGTTTCTGTACGGGCGACCGCGAGGACTCGGCGGCCGGCGGCGGCGTGTCCGCGGCGTCCGGCCCGGTCGTCGTGGTGCAGCCGGCGGCCAGCAGCACGGATATGGCGGCGAGCGCCGCGCCCCGCCGGGCCGGGGCGCGCGGGCGTCCGCGCCGGGCGGGACGGAAGTCGGGACTGCGCATGCGGCTCCTCCTGTATCCGGGGCCTCACCCCTCGTACGCCAGCAGCCCCATCATCCCGGCCTCCCCGTGGTAGACGTTGTGGCAGTGCATCAGCCACCGACCGGGATTGTCGGCGTCGAAGTACGCGGACAGCGTCCTCTTCGGCAGCACGATCGCGGTGTCCTTGCGGGGCCCGACGGGCTGACCAGGGAGGGGCTGTCGTCGGGGCGGCCGCAGGCGCCGAGTGCGGCGGTGCCTGCGGCGCCCAGCGCTGCGCGGAGGAGGGCGCGGCGGTCGGGGATGTTCATCGATCTCGTCTCTGCGCGCGTGCCGCGTCCCCTTTCAGGGGCGGATGGCGCCGTAGTACGGCATCGTCCCGATGCCCACGATCTCCACGTTCTTGCCGGTGCGCGGTGCGTGGAGGATCTTCCCGTCGCCTATGTAGAGCCCGTTGTGCTGGGAGGGCGAGTAGAAGAAGACGATGTCGCCGGGCTGCAGGTCCGGCCTGGCGACCTTGCGGCCGGTGGCGTACTGCTCACCGGTCGTCCGCGGCAGTGAGACGCCGGCGGCCCGCCAGGCGGCGCCGGTCAGCCCGGAGCAGTCGTACGAGTCGGGGCCGGTGGAGCCCCACTCGTAGGGCTTGCCGAGCTGCGCGTAGGCGAACTCGATGGCGGTGCGGGCGCGGCCCGACGCGGGGCCGTTGTAGGTGGCCGCGCTGTCGCTGCCGCCCGCGGTGCGGTCGGCCGCGGCCTCGGCGTCGCGCAGCTGCTCCCGCTCGTCCGCGGTCAGGTCGTTCAGCAGGCGCTGGGCTTCGGCGAGCCTGTCCTGGATCTCCCGCTTCCGGGCGCCGACCTCCCTGCGGGTCTGTTCGACCGCCGCCAGGCGGGTTGCGGCCTCGGTCCGGGCCTGGGCGAGTTCGCGCTGCTTCGAGCGGAGGGCGTCGAAGCGGGAGGCCTGCCGGGCGCTCAGGCGGCCCATCATCTCGGCCTGTTCCAGATAGGCGTCGGGGTCGGCGGAGAGGAACAGCCGCACGCCGGGGTCCAGGGCGCCGTCGCGGTACTGGGCCGCGGCGAGCGGGCCGATCGCGCGCCGCAGTTCGTTGATCTCGGCCTGCTTGGCGGAGAGCCGGTCCTGCGCGCGATCCGCGGCGGACTGGAGCGTTTGCTGCCTCTCCTGTACGGAGTTGTACTCCTCGGTGGGCGCCTCGGCCGCCTCGTAGAGTTCCGCGACGCGCTTGCGTACCTCGTCCACGGAGGGCTTCGGCTCGGCGTGTGCCTGTGCCGGCAGCAGGCTGGCGGCGCCGGCTGCGGTGGCGAGTGCGGCTAGTCGGCCTCGTCGCGGTGGCTTGGGTCGGCGGTGTGCGGCCATGGTGCGGCACTCCTTCGGCTTGTTTTCGGCAGCTCGCCGTGGGAAGTGCGAATCAACTTAGCTGATTGGTGGTTGCGGGGCAATCGGGGTCCGGTGGGGTGCGGTTGCGCTGGCGCCTGCGGCGCGGTTCGGCGCTTCGCGCCTCAGTCCTCAAGCGCCGGACGGGCTGGGAGCAGTGCGGGTCACGCTGCAGCGTGTGGTTTGCGCTGGCGCCTGCGGCGCGATTCGGCGCTCCGCGCCTCAGTCCTCAAACGCCGGACGGGCTGGGACGGTGCCGGTCGCGCTGGAAGCGTCCGGTCGCGCGGGGGAGGGTTCGGTCCTGTGGGGGAGGGCTCCGGCCCCGCCGCGAGTGGCGTGGAC
>NZ_JBFAXR010000047.1:0-60102 GCF_040680895.1 Streptomyces sp. NPDC051940
TGGCGTCGCGGCTGTCGCGCAGTGAGCCGGTCACGCCCGAACCCGCCCCCACGCAAACCCAGAGCCGGTCCGGCGTTTGAGGACTCCGGCCGAAGGCCGGATGCGCGTCAGCCGACGCAAGGCGCCCTCCAGCCCGTCCGGCGTTTGAGGACTGAGGCGCGGAGCGCCGAACCGCGCCGCAGGCGCAAAGCGCGAACCGCACGATGCAGCGTGACGGGCACCGATCCCAGCCCGTCCGGCGCCTGAGGACTGAGGCGCGAAGCGCCGAACCGCACCGCAGGCGCCAGCACAAACCGCACGATGCAGCGCGACCGCACCACCACCCCAGCCCGTCCGGCGTTTGAGGACTGAGGCGCGGAGCGCCGAAGCCCGCCCCACGCGCAAAGCGCGAACCGCACCGCGCAGCGAACCGCCAGCCTGGTGATTCCGCGCACACATGGGGTGACCACGGGTACCGGGGAAGGGATCCCGGCTTACGCTCGACAGGCCGAACGCCGTCCGTCGGGGCCCCAGCCCCCGACGGACAACGCACCTCTTGACCGCCGGAGGTTCCTGCCGCACATGAAGCTCACCGTCATTGGCTGCTCCGGCTCGTTCCCGTCCGCCGACTCGCCCTGCTCCAGCTATCTGGTCGAGGCGGACGGCTACTCCCTGCTGCTCGACATGGGGAACGGCGCGCTGGGCCAGCTGCAGAGGCACTGCGGGCTGTACGACCTGGACGCGGTCGTGCTCAGCCATCTGCACGCGGACCACTGCATCGACATGTGCGCCTACTTCGTGGCCCGCTACTACCGCCTCGACGGCGGCCGCCCCGCGCTGCTCCCGGTCTACGGCCCGGCCGGCACGGAGCAGCGGCTGACCGAGGCGCACGCCTCGACGCCGTCGAAGCACTCGATGTCGGAGGTCTTCGACTTCCGCACCCTGGAGCCGGGCCGTTTCCAGGCGGGCCCGTTCACCGTGTACACCGACCGGGTCAGCCACCCCGTGGAGGCGTTCGCGTTCCGGGTGGAGCACGCCGGCCGCGCGCTGGTCTACTCCGGCGACACCGGCCCCTGCGCGGCGCTCTCGGAGCTGAGCAAGGACGCGGACCTGCTGCTCTGCGAGGCGGCGTTCACGCACGGCAAGGAGGACATCCCCGACCTGCATCTGAACGGTCTGCAGGCGGGCGAGCTGGCCGACGCGGCCCAGGTCCGCCGGCTGGTCCTGACCCACATCCCGCCGTGGACGGACCCGGAGGTCAACCTGCGCGACGCCCGCTCGGCGTACCGGGGTCCGGTGGACGTGGCGCGCACGGGCGCGGTCTACGAGATCTGACCACCGGTCCGGAACACACCGAAGCCCCCGGAGCCGAGACGGCGCCGGGGGCTTCGTGGCGGATGCGCGAAGGACGTCAGTCCTTGGTGATGTCCTCGACCTCCTCCTCGGGCTCGCGGCCCGGGGTCAGCAGGTTGAACTTGGTGATCGCGAAGCGGAACACCACGTAGTAGATGGCCGCGAAGACCAGACCGATCGGGATGATCTTCCATGGATCCGTGGCCTTGTTCCACGCGAGCAGGTAGTCGATCAGACCCGCGGAGAACGTGAAGCCGTCGTGGACGCCCAGGCCCCAGGTGACGCCCATGGACACGGCGGTCAGCACCGCATGCAGCGCGAACAGCACCGGGGCGATGAACATGAACGAGAACTCGATCGGCTCGGTCACACCGGTGACGAACGAGGTCAGCGCCAGCGAGATCATCATGCCGAACACGGCCTTGCGGCGCTCCGGACGGGCGGAGTGCGCGATGGCCAGCGCGGCGGCCGGCAGGCCGAACATCATGATCGGGTAGAAGCCGGTCATGAACATTCCGGCGGTCGGGTCACCGGCGTAGAACCGCGGCAGGTCGCCGTGGACCACCTGGCCGGCGGAGTCGGTGAAGCTGCCGATCTGGAACCAGGCGACGGCGTTGACGAACTGGTGCATGCCGATCGGGATCAGTGCGCGGTTGATCAGGCCGAACATGGCCGCGCCGCCCGAGCCGAGGCCGGTCATCCACTCACCGAAGTCGGTGATGACGTTGCCGACCGGCTCCCAGCCCAGCACGACCAGGACGCCGAGGGCGGTGCCCACCACGGCGGTGATCATCGGGACCAGGCGGCGGCCGTTGAAGAAGCCGAGCCAGTCGACCAGCTTGGTGCGGTGGAACCGCTGCCAGAGCACCGCGGAGAGCAGACCCAGGACGATGCCGCCGAGGACGCCGGGGTTCTCGTACGTCGCGCCCTGCAGGAACGCGCCGTTCGCGTCCACCCAGGCGCCGCCGCCGAAGGATTCGGCACCCTGCAGGGCCGCGCCCTTGCCCGGGTCGTTGGCCGGGAAGGAGTGGATGACGGCGTAGTAGGTGAGGAAGCCGGTGACGGCCGCCAGCGCGGTGGAGCCGTCCGACTTCTTCGCGAAGCCGATCGCGACACCGATGCAGAACAGCAGCGGCAGACCGAAGGAGCCGTTCAGCAGGGCGCCGCCGGCGCCCGCGAAGACCTTGGCGACGTTGTCCCAGCCGAGGCCGTCGGCGCCGAACACGTCCGGCTGGCCGAGGCGCAGCAGCAGACCGGCGGCGGGGAGCACCGCGATCGGGAGCTGCAGGCTGCGGCCGACCTTCTGCAGGCCCTGGAAGAGACCAGAACTCCGCTTCTTCTTGGGTGCCGCCTTGGCGGGAGCACTACCCGTCGACATGAATTTCCTCCATGGGGCAGGCGCCGCCAGGGGGACAGAGGTCTGTGGGGGACGGCGGCGTCCATCCTTCGCACGTCCGGGCATGGACACGCGTGGTCTACACCAATGACTGGTGTAGACCAGTTCTAACACGTAGGTCGTGCGTAAAGAAACCTCTGTTGGTCGCAGGCTATCCGCGATGGGGGAGTTGGTCCTGTTTTGCTGCTCCCGCCGAAGAGGTCCGCGGGCCGGGCGTAACGCATACTGGCGTAGACCAGTGGCCCGTTTGAAGAAAGTGGAGTGTGGGACATGGCCAGCAAGGCTGAGAAGATCGTCGCCGGCCTCGGCGGCATCGAGAACATCGTCGAGGTCGAGGGCTGCATCACCCGCCTCCGCACCGAGGTGGAGGACGCGTCGCTGGTCGACGAGAAGGCGCTGAAGGCCGCCGGCGCCCACGGCGTCGTGAAGATGGGCACCGCGATCCAGGTCGTCATCGGCACCGACGCGGACCCGATCGCCGCCGACATCGAAGACATGATGTGAGCCCGTACGCACCCGCCGGGTGAGCGTCCCACCGCCCACCCAACAGGCAGGCAGCACACGGCCCTCCGTCCCGTCCGGGGCGGAGGGCCGCGGCATCCGGGCGACGCCCGATAGGGTCACTCCCATGTCAGGAACCAACGCCCCCACGTCCGCCGACGCACTCCGGATCGACGGCCGCACCCCGGAGCAGCTGCGTCCCGTGGCCCTCGAGCGCAGCTGGAGCAAGCACGCCGAGGGCTCCGTCCTCGTCTCCTTCGGGGACACCAGGGTGCTGTGCACCGCCAGTGTCACCGAGGGCGTCCCCCGCTGGCGCAAGGGCAAGGGAGAGGGCTGGGTCACCGCCGAGTACGCGATGCTGCCGCGCGCCACCAACACCCGCGGCGACCGCGAGTCCGTACGCGGCAAGATCGGCGGCCGGACCCATGAGATCTCCCGGCTGATCGGCCGCTCCCTGCGCTCCGTCGTCGACTTCAAGGCGCTGGGCGAGAACACGATCGTGCTGGACTGCGACGTCCTGCAGGCCGACGGCGGCACCCGTACCGCCGCCATCACCGGCGCCTATGTGGCCCTCGCCGACGCCGTCGCCTGGGCCCAGCAGCACAAGCTGGTCCGCGCCAAGGCCCAGCCGCTCACCGGCACGGTCGCCGCCGTCAGCGTGGGCATCGTGGCCGGGGTTCCGCTGCTCGACCTGTGCTACGAGGAGGACGTACGGGCCGAGACCGACATGAACGTGGTCTGCACCGGCGACAGCCGTTTCGTCGAGGTGCAGGGCACCGCCGAGGGCGAGCCGTTCGCCCGCTCCGAGCTCGACGGGCTGCTCGACCTCGCGGTCGCCGGCTGCGCCGAGCTGGACCTGCTGCAGCGTGAGGCGCTTGGAGGCCTTCTGTGACCCGTCGTCGTGTACGCACCACCCCGCTCGCCCTGACCCTCGCGGCGGCCGCCGCGCTCACCGTCTCGCTCACGGGCTGCGACTCCGTGGACAAGGCGCTGGACTGCGGCCGGCTGGCCGCGAACATCGCGGACGACGTACAGGACCTGCAGAACACCGCGTCCAACGCGGGCGACAGCCCGCAGGCGTTCGTCGACGCGCTGGACGCCATCAACACCGATCTGAAGGACTGGAAGGGACAGACCGACAACGCGGACCTGACCCAGGCCGTCGACGATCTGCAGAAGGCCGTCGACAGCGCCCGCCAGTCCGCCGAGGACGGCACCGTCCCGGACGTCACCCCCATCGCGGACGCGGCGGGCGAGGTCTCGAAGGTGTGCACCTCGTGACGGGCGCGAAGCTGGTGCTCGCCACCCGCAACACCCACAAGGTCGGCGAGCTGCGGGCCATCCTCGCCGACGCGGGGCTGACGGTGGAGCTGGTCGGCGCGGACGCGTTCCCGGAGATTCCCGACGTACGGGAGACGGGCGTGACCTTCGCCGAGAACGCGCTGCTCAAGGCGCACGCGCTCGCGCAGGGCACGGGGCTGCCGGCCGTCGCCGACGACTCCGGGCTGTGCGTCGACGTGCTCGGCGGGGCGCCGGGCATCTTCTCCGCCCGCTGGGCGGGGCGGCACGGCGACGACGCGGCGAACCTGCGGCTGCTGCTCGACCAGCTATCGGACATCGACGCCGGGCACCGCGGGGCGCACTTCGCCTGCGCGGCGGCGCTGGCGCTGCCCGACGGGACGGAGCGGGTCGTCGAGGGGCGGCTCGAGGGGACGCTGCGGTTCGAGCCGGCCGGATCCGGGGGGTTCGGTTACGACCCGGTCCTGGAGCCGACGGGATCGTCGCGTACCTGCGCGGAGCTGTCGCCCGAGGAGAAGAACGCCATCAGCCACCGGGGCAAGGCGTTCCGGGCGCTCGTCCCGGTGGTGCGGGAGCTCGTCGGCTGACCCTGCGCAGAACCTCGGGCGGGTCCGTGCTTCGCGTGAAGCACGGACCCGCCCGCTGTTGCTGCTACGCCTGCTTCAGGGTCTGGGTCTGCCGTCCCAGGCCGGCGATCTCCAGCTCCACGACGTCCCCCGACCGCAGATACGGCTTGGGGTCCGGGTGGCCCAGGGCCACGCCCGCCGGGGTGCCCGTGTTGATGACGTCGCCCGGGTAGAGGGTCATGAAGTGGCTGAGGTAGCGGACCACCTCGGCGACCGGGAAGATCTGGTCCGCCGTCGTGCCGTCCTGCTTGAGCTCGCCGTTGACCCACAGCCTCAGGCTCAGCGCCTGCGGGTCGGGGACCTCGTCGGCGGTGACCAGCCAGGGGCCCAGCGGGTTGAAGGTCTCGCAGTTCTTGCCCTTGTCCCACTGGCCGCCGCGCTCGATCTGGAACGCGCGCTCGGACACGTCGTGCGCGACCGCGTAGCCCGCGACGCAGGCCAGCGCCTCCTCGTGCGAGCCGAGATAGCGGGCCGTACGGCCGATCACGACCGCCAGCTCCACCTCCCAGTCCGTCTTCTCGCTGCCGCGCGGCACGAGCACCGTGTCGTACGGGCCGACCACGGTGTCCGGGGCCTTCATGAACACCACGGGCTCCCCCGGCACCGGCGCGCCGGTCTCCGCCGCGTGGTCGTGGTAGTTCAGCCCGATGCACACGATCTTGCCGATCCGGCCCAGCGGGGCGCCGGTCCGCAGTCCGGCGGCGTCCAGCACGGGGAGCGTGCCGGCCGCCGCCGCCTCACGGATGGCGGTGAGCTGCGCGTCGTCCTGGAGCAGGCGTCCGTCGATGTCGTCGACCAGTGCCGAGAGGTCCCGCAGTACGTCGTCGCCGTCGAGCAGGGCCGGGCGTTCGGCCCCGGCCGGGCCCACGCGCAGCAGCTTCATGATCATCACTCCTTGTCCGGTATTCGGCTGATCCTCCAAGAGCGAGGTCCAGTCCGCAAGACCCTGTTCAGGTAGCGGACCGGGGGGACTTGACGGCCGGGCGGGTCTCCGGGGCGCTGATGATCGTGCGGTGCAGGAAGGTGCGCTCGGCGGCGGACCACGCCGTCGTGGTGGCGAGGTAGAGGCCGGCGGCCAGCGGGACGACGGCCGCGGTGAGCAGGGTGCCGAAGGACATCAGCGGCATCCACTTCGTCATGCCCGCCATACCGGGCGGTGTCGGGGCGGGGTTCTTCTGGGCGGCGCGCTTGGCCGCGGCCAGCGCGATGACCTTGCGGTTGTGCCGGAAGCTCCAGGTCGCGGCGACCGCGACCACGGCGAACAGTCCGACGTACACCAGGCCGTGCGTGCCGAGCAGCCCGCCGTCGTCGAGCGCGTCCGAGAAGTTGCCGCCCAGTGGGGCGCCGAGCAGGGTGTGGCCGAGCAGATCGTGGTCGTGGCCGGAGAACAGCCGGTACATCACCATGAACACGGGCAGCTGCAGCAGCATCGGGCCGCAGCCGGCCAGCGGCGAGGCGCCGGACTCCCGGTACAGCTCCATCGTGGCCTTCTGCAGCTTCTCGGGGTTCTTCTTGTGCTTGCGCTGCAGCTCGGCCAGCTGCGGGGCGAGGGCCTCACGGGCCTTCTGGCCGCGGGCGGTCGCCCGGGCCAGGGGGTGCAGGGCGAGTCGTACGCAGAGGGTGAACGCGATGACGGCGGCCGCGGTCGCGGACGCGCCGAACAGGGGGGACAGGGCGTCCGCGACCGCGGACAGGGCGGAGCTGAGGGCGTCGAACATCGGGGTGCCTTCCGGGCGTCGTACCGAGGGATGGTCGGCGTGACGAGCCGTGTGCACCTCCGCACGCGCGGGTGTACGGGCCCGTGGTCCGGGTCCGGTGCGCGGCGGGGTTACGCGGCCGTCGGAAGGGCGTGTCCTGGTGCCCTGGGGCGGGCACGGCCGGCGGCGTCGGGATCGCGCTGCGGCAGGAACGCGGTGCGCAGGGCGCGTTCGCGGATGGCGGTGCGGATGCGCCCCGGGGGCGCGGGGGCGGTCGCCGTGCGGTGGATGAGCGTGACGCTCAGCAGGAGCAGGGCGGCGGAGGCGGCCGATGCCGCGAAGCCCGCGGAGAGGCCGGCCTCGTCGTAGAGGGACTCCCCGAGGAGGTAGAGCAGGGCACCCACGAGAAGGCGGCAGACGGTCGCGGCGCGTCCGGGCATGCGGCTGTCTCCTCTCCGTACGTGGGCTCCCTGGATCGTAACGCGGGGAGGCCGCGTGCGGTTCCGCACGGACGCGGGGCGCCGCGTCCGTGGGGCCGGGCGAGAGGCCCCCGGACCCGATCGCGCGCCCCGCCCGGGGCGGTCAGAGTGTGGCCAGGATCTCCTCGTCCCGGCGGGGGTCCGCCGCGGGGCGCGGCGTCAGCGCCGTGACCGCCAGCGTCACGAGGACGTTCGCCGCCAGGGCGACCAGGCCCGCGTTCACCCCCCACACCGGGTCGTGGTGCTCGTAGATGAGCCAGGCCACCAGCCCCACCCCGGCCGCCAGCCCCGCGAGGGCCGCCCCGAGCGTGAGGCGGCGCCACAGCAGCCCGAGCAGCAGCATCGGGAGGAGCTGCGCCATACCGGCGTAACTGATCAGGGAGAGGCGGACCAGCGTGTTCGGCGCGGTGTACGTCATGAGCAGCGCCACCGCGCCCGCCAGCACGACCACCGTCTGCGCCGCGGCCTTCTCCCGCACCCGCAGCCCGCGCACCAGCGGGATCACGCTGCGCCCCCACATCGTGCCGATCACCAGCATGAACACCGCCATCGGCACGATCGACGACAGCGCCGCCGCGGCACCGACGACACCCACCGCCCAGGCGGGCAGCGAGTCGGTGACCAGCTCGAACAGCGCCAGGTTCGAGTCCGCGCCGGTCAGCCCCGGTACGACGAACAGGGCCGCGAGGCCGAGCAGCATCGGGACGAACAGCAGCACGTTGTAGAAGGGCAGCGCGACCGCGTTGCGGCGCAGCACGTCCGCGTCGCGGGCGCCCAGATAGCCGGCGACCGTGGTCGGGAAGATCACCACGGTGAGGGCGTTGAGGAAGGTCGTCGAGGCGAACCACGCGGTGCCCAGCCCGCCCGAGTCGTGCCCGGGCAGGGTCAGCCACTCCGCCTTCTCCGCATCCAGCCGGCCGAGCAGTTCGCCGTAACCGCCGAAGTAGTGCAGCGGGACGTAGACCGCGAGGAACGCGAGCGTCACGATGACGAGGAGGTCCTTCAGCACCGACACCCAGGCGCTGCCGCGCAGCCCGCTGACCACGACGAAGCCCGTCGCCACGGCGAAGGCGACGAAGTACGCCCAGTTCAGGCTGATCGTGCCGTACGAGATGGTGGCGACGACCACGCCCATGCCGGTGATCTGCAGCTGGATGTACGGGAGCAGGAAGACCGTCGCCAGCACCGCGACCGCGGCGCCCGTCCGGGGGCTGGCGTAGCGGTGGGCGATCATGTCCGTGATCGAGACGAGGCCGTGCCGGCGGGCGTACGACCAGAGCAGCGGCCCGGCGAGATACCCGACGGCGTAGCCGCAGGACATGTACGCGATGACGTACAGCACGGGGGCGCCGTAGTTGTAGCCCCAGCCCGCTGCGCCCAGATAGCTGAAGCTCGTGTAGCCCTCGCCGGCCATGAGCACCCAGATGAACACCGCCCCGAGGCTGCGTCCCCCCACGGACCACTCGGCGAGCCCGGCCTTCCCGCGCCCGCGCCCGCGCACGGCCGTGAGGCCCAGGACCACGGTGAGCAGCATCGCGGCGCCGAACACGGAGGTGGCGACGGCGGCGTTCATCCGCGGCCGCCCCGGCGCTTGTCGCCGCGGTAGGCGAGCCAGACCGCTGCGGGTGTCAGCAGGGTGGCCCCGGCGAGCCAGAGCCAGAGGAAGGGGACGCCGCCCGGTGCGGGGCGCAGGCGGTTGGCCCAGGGCAGCGCGACGCAGTAGAAGCCGAACGGGGCGAGAAGCCACAGGTGGGAGCGATGGAACACGGCTCGACGCTACCCCTGACGCCCGCCCGGGCAGCCGCTCCGGCGTGCCCCGGCCGCGGGGGGAATCTACGATGCGGGCAATGGACACCTCGTGGTGGTGGGCTCTCGGCGCCGTGGTGGCGCTGGCCGTGGCCGCCGGGCTGGTCGACGCCTGGGGGCGGCTGCTCGGCGCACGCCGCCGGCGCACGCGGGTGCCTCGGGCGGGCGGGCCGCGGCCGGAGGTGCGGCAGGGTGAGATCTGGTGGGCGAAGGTGCCCTTCGAGGACCGGCCGGGGTCGAAGGACCGGCCCTGCCTGGTGCTGCGGGTCACCGGGGACACCGCGCTGGTCGCCAAGATCACCAGCCGGTACAGCGACGAACGGCCGGGCGTGATCCCGCTCCCGCCCGGCTCCGTGGGCGACGCCCGGGGCCGGGCCAGCTATCTGGAGACCGCCGAACTCCGCGAGGTGGACGCCTGGGACTTCCGCCGCCGCGCGGGCACGGTGGACCCGCTGATCTGGGACCAGGTCCGCTACCTGGCGGAGCCTTAGCCCGGAACGCCGCCCCGGGACCGCGCACGCCCCTGCCGGAGCGCGTCGCCCGCAGCCCGGCGAAGCCCATGCGGTGCCCATACGACGCCGACCCGCACCCCTCGCTCCCACGGGGCCTGGGGCGAAGCCCCCGAAAGCTCCTCCAAGACCCGAGGGCGACCGACGGAATTCGTTGACCAGCCGGAACGCGGCTTGCGCCGAGTTGGATCCCCGCGCAGGGGTGCCCGCGTTCCCGCCCTTGAGCGTCGGTGCCGACGCGGACGAACTCGGTCCCGATAGGGCCCGCCGAACCGACTGCGTTTCGTCACCTGAGGCAGCCCATTTCGTCGGTAGCCCGTTCTGCCCGGGCGGGCGCGCTTCGAAGCGCTTGAGTCGAGCTGGGAGTACGCACGCGCCCGCCCACTCCCGGGGTCAGAGGGCGGCGACTGTCTCGGTCTCCTGCGCCTCCACCGGCGCGGGTGCGGAGGTGGCGTTCTTCGGACCGCGGAAGGCGATGTAGGCGAGCAGTACGCCCATGACGGCGGCGCCTACCCACATGGACTGGTGCCACCCGTCGACGAAGGACTGCCGTGCGGCGTGGACCAGGTCCGGTGCGTGTGAGCCGGTGCTGCCCGAGGCCTCGATCGCGTTGGCGATACCCTCCCGTGCGGTCTCCGCGGTTCCCTGGGGGATGCCGTGCAGCCTGTCGTCGATGGCGTTGCGGTAGCCGGCCGACAGGAGCGCGCCGAGCATGGCGACACCGAGCGCGGTGCCGAATTCGCGGGTGACATCGTTGAGGGCGGAGGCCACGCCTTGCTTCTCGCCCGGCAGGGAGCGGGTGATGGCCTCGGTGGAGGGCACCATGGACAGGCCCATGCCGACGCCCATGACGATCACGCCGGGCAGGATCGACAGGTAGCCGCCGTCGACGGAGGCGAACAGGGCCATCAGCGCCAGACTGAGGCCGGTCAGTGCGATTCCCACGGCCATGGTCGAGCGAGCGCCGATCCGCGAGGCCATCCGCGGGGCCAGGTTGGAGGACATCATCACCGCGATGGCCAGGGGCATCAGAGCCGCCGCGGACAGCAGCCCCGACCAGCCGAGCACGGCCTGGAGGAACGGGAAGAGGACCACTTGCGTACCTCCCTGGACTCCGAAGACCACGACCAGCGTGATCGAGCCGCCGGCCAGGCCGCGCTCGCGGAACAGACGTAGGTCCAGAAGCGCGGCGTCCCGGCGGTGCAGCTCCCAGGCCACGAAGCCGGCCCCGGCGACGAGGCCGACGGCGAGGCTGATCAGAGTCTCAGGTGCTGTCCAGCCGCGCTCCGGCCCTTCCTGCAGGACGAAAACGAGGCCCGCGACGGCGACGACGGATACCAGCGCGCCGACGGCGTCGAATCGGTGGGCAGAACGCTCGTGGGAGTTGGGGACCGACTTCAGCGTCATGGCCACGGCCACGACGGCCAGGACTACGGGCAGGGCGAACAGCCAGCGCCAGTCGGCGACGTCAACGAGAAGGGCGGAAACGAACATTCCCAGGACGCCACCGCCACCGGCGACGCCGGTCCACACGCCGATGGCCTTTCCGCGCTGCTCCTCAGGGAAGGTGGAGGTGATGACGGCCAGGGTGATGGGCATGATCATTGCTGCGCCGACGCCGCCGGCCAAACGCGCGGCGAGCATCACCTCGGCGGTCGGGGCCACAGCTGCCGCAATGCTCCCGATACCGAAGACGGCCAGACCGGCGATCAGCATGGGCTTTCGGCCCAGGCGGTCACCGATCGCTCCGGCCGGCAGGAGCAGCGCGGCCAGGGCGAGGGTGTAGATGTTGATGATCCACAGAACCGTGTTCTGCGAGCTGCCGAACTCGACGGCCATCTGGGTCTGAGCGACGATCAGCCCGGCCACTGACGCGATGACGGCCATCAGCGCCAGCGAGACCGTGGTCAGGATCGCGCGCAGATGACGCGCATCCGGCACGCCACCGCCGCTCTCGTCAGCGGGTGCCGCCTGTGCAGCGTTCGTCTTCATGGATTCCTCCGTGATGCGTGCCGCGTGCAGTGTTCCCGCGGCTCGGACGAACACCAGACGACGGCCATCACCAGTCCGTGACAGCTGCCGCTCTGTGACGTGCGACACCGCTCGCCGATGTCACAGAGCGGCACGGGACGTCGTCTTGTGCGTGACGGCAAAGGCGAGCAGACAGGAGAACCGGCGATGCGCGAGCCCAGCGAGCCGACGGCGGGCACAGCCGGGCGACTCGTACGCGACGACCGCGTGACCCCTGCCACCGAAGCGTTCCTGGCCCACCGCAATCTGCTGTTCACCGTCGCCTACGAGATGCTCGGGTCTGCCGCTGACGCCGAGGACGTTCTGCAGGAGACCTGGCTGCGCTGGGTGGGCGTCGACCTCGATGCGGTGCAGGATCAGCGCACCTACCTGGTGCGGATCACCAACAGGCTGGCGGTGGACCGGCTTCGCGTGCTCGGTCGGCGCAAGGAGTCCTACGTCGGCGCCTGGCTGCCTGAGCCCCTGCGGACCGCGCCCGACGTGGCCGAGGACGTCGAACTGGCCGACAGCGTCTCGATGGCGATGCTGCTCGTGCTGGAGACCCTCGCACCGACCGAACGGGCGGTGTTCGTGCTGCGTGAGGTATTCGCCCTCCCCTACAGCGAGATCGCCGAAGCTGTCGACAAGACCCCGGCCGCGGTACGCCAGATCGCCCACCGGGCACGGACACACGTCGCCGCCCGCCGACCACGCGACACCGTCTCCCCTGCCAAGGCGCGGGCCGCGATCACGGCCTTCCAGCGGGCAGTCGAAACCGGCGAGCTGCAAAGCCTGATCGACATCCTCGCGCCCGATGTTGTCGCCCTGGTCGACGGCGGCGGGCTCATGCGGACCCTGCCCAAGCCCATCGTCGGAGCCGACAAGGTGGTCCGCACGCTGGCCGCCGGCCTGAGCAGGTTCGCTGCCGAAAGGTCGGCCGAACCCGTTCAGGTCAACGGCCACCTTGGGCTCATCGTGCGCCGCGACGGCGAGATCGAGACCGTTGTGGCCATGCGAGTCGAAGGCGGCCTCATCACCGGGCTCTACTTCGTGCGTAACCCCGAGAAGCTGTCTCGGGTGGAGCAGGAGACCGAGCTCAGCCGCTGACCTCACGTGTGCCCTGTTCCAACGAATGTGATCACGCGGGTGTGACATCTGGTCGGATCATCCTCTTGAACGGAACGTCGAGCTCGGGGAAGTCGGGCGTCGCCCGGGAGCTATTGGATGTTCTGGACGATGGAGTGCATTTCCACCTCGCGGTCGACGGCTTCAACGCGATGCGCACCAAGCGCGAGCTCAGCGCTGAGGAATTCGACGGCGCGCTTCGGCGGACCAGGTTGGGATTCCACCGCTCGATCGCGGCCATGGCCGGGGTGGGCAACCATGTCGTGGTCGACCATGTGCTGAGTGAACCCTGGCGGCTGCTTGATTGCCTGCGGGTGCTGTCAGCCGAGGACGTGGTCTTCGTCGGTGTCCGCTGTCCGTTGGACGAGTTGGTCCGCCGTGAGCGGGCAACCGACGGAATTCGTTGACCAGCCGGAACGCGGCTTGCGCCGAGTTGGATCCCCGCGCAGGGGTGCCCGCGTTCCCGCCCTTGAGCGTCGGTGCCGACGCGGACGAACTCGGTCCCGATAGGGCCCGCCGAACCGACTGCGTTTCGTCACCTGAGGCAGCCCATTTCGTCGGTAGCCCCCGCCCCCCAGGGGGCAAAGCCCCAGGACCCGCCCCGTGGCTCCGGAGCACCCGGGATCCGACCGGGCAGCCGCCCGCCGGAGCCGTGGCGCCCGACGCCGGTCCGGGACCGGGCACGCTGCGCGGCGCTGATCCGCACCTGCCCCACTCACGCAACCACCCTCCCCGCGGGGTCCGGGGGCACAGCCCCAGGATCTGCGCGAGGCAAAACCCGCAGGGCCTGCGCAGGGGCGAAGCCCACAGGGTCTGCACGACGGCCGAAGCCCCCGGGATCCGACCGGCCGCGCACCCCGCCGGAGCCGTGGCACCCGACGCCGGTCCGGGACCGGGCACGCCATGCGGCGCTGATCCGCACCCGCCCCATACACGCGACCACCTTCCCCGCGGGGTCTGAGGGCACTGCCCGCAGGGTCTGCGCAGGGCAAAGCCCGCAGGGTCTGCGCAGGGCCGAGCACCCGGGATCCGACCGGTCGACGCACCCCGCCGGAGGCGTTCCGTGCGGGAACGCCGGAGGGCGCCGGGGGATCCCCGGCGCCCTCCGTGGTGTGCGGTGTCTCAGACGCGTCGCGTCGTCACTCGCGGCCCAGCTCCCAGACGCGCCACGCGCCCGTGGAGTCGAGGAGGTTCTCGCCGCCCAGGATGTGGTCCGTGGTCAGCGTGTAGTCCTTGGCCTGGTAGAGCGGCAGCACCGGGACGTCCTCGGCCGCCTTCTCGTCGATGGCCTGGTAGTCGGGCAGCGCGCGGGTGCGCTGCGAGACCTTCAGGCTGTCCTTGATGGCGTCCTCGATGACCGGGCTCTCGTAGCCGTTGTTGTAGGCGTTGGTCTTGCCGACGATCGGCGACACATAGGTGTCCGGGTCCGGGTAGTCGGGCAGCCAGCCCACCGTGAAGGCGTCTTCCTCACCGGAGGAGACCACACCGAAGAACTTGTCGGAGGGGATGGGCTTCTCCGTGATCTTGAAGAGCCCGCCCGTCTCCAGCTGCTTGACGAGCGCCTTGGTCTCGTCCTCGAAGCCGGCGTCCGCGCGGTAGCCCAGGGTGAAGGCGTACGGCGTCTGGATCCCGGCCTCCTGGAGGATCTTCCGCGCCGCCGCCGGGTTCTTCTTGGGCAGCTTGTCGTAGAACGCCGTGGTGTGGCCGGCGATACCGGCCGGGATCAGCGAGTACAGCGGCTCGACGGTCCGCAGGTGCACCTCGCTCGCGAGCTGCTCGCGGTCGATGAGGGCCGCCGCGGCCCGCCGGACCGCCACGTCCTTGGTGCGCGACGCCGGGGCGCTGTTGAAGACCAGGTGGCGCAGCGAGGTGCCCTTCAGCGACGAGACGCGCACGTCGTCCTTCGGGTTGTCCTCGATGTCCTTGTACATCTTCGAGGTCATGTCCCGGCTGGCCACGTCCAGCTTCTTGTCCTGCCAGGCCTGGTGCAGCTTCTCCGGCGTCGGGAAGTACTTGATCTCCACGCCGTCGTTGCGCACCTCGAAGCGCCCCTTGTAGTCGGGGTTGCGCTCGAGCACGGCCGACTTGCCCTCGTCGTAGCTCTTCAGGATGTACGGCCCGGAGCCCACGACGCCGCTGCCCTTGAGCGGGCCGTCCTTGGGGTAGACCGTGTGGTCGACGATCGCGCCGGCCGTGCTGGCCAGCTTGAACGGCCACGTGGCGTCGGCGGTGGTGAGGTGGAAGATCACCTTGTCGGGACCGTCCTCCTCCACCTTGTCCAGCGTGGATATGACCGGCCAGGGACCGTCGCCGTCGGACTTCTTGAAGTAGGCCTTCACCCGCTCCAGGGAGAAGACCACGTCCTCGGACGTCAGCTTGTTGCCGTTGGAGAACTTCAGGTCGTCACGCAGCGTGCACTCGTAGACCTTGAGCGTCTCGTCGGTGAAGTCGCAGCTCTTCGCCGCGTCCGGCACCGGCTCGGAGCCGGAGGGCTTGAACGTCAGCAGGCTCTGGTGGAGCGTGCTGAGGATCGCCCACGACGGCGCGTCGTAGGCCGCGGCCGGGTCCAGCGCGGAGACCGCGTCCGTCGTGCCGACCACGATCGGATCCGTATTGTCATCACCGCCCAGGAGCCCGGACGAGCCGCAGCCGGCAAGCAGTGAGACGGCCAGGGGGACGGCCGCGAGAGGAGCGATGAGTCGGGTAAACCGCACGGATAATGCCTTCCACGCACGCCACCGCGCCCCGGGTGAGGGCGCGGGCGATCTGTCACCGGAGTAGGTGGACCGCCAGCCAATCACAGAGAGTCGCGTCCTGGGGTGCGCTTACGGCAAAATTTCTCATCTGATGGGATGTTGCAAGAAGATCGTCACCGGGTCTTTATCCTTGCGGCCATGCTCACCATCACCCAGGCCCTGCACGACAGCATCGTCGCGCACGCGCGCGCCGACCATCCCGACGAGGCGTGCGGCATCGTCGCAGGTCGGGCGCCCGCACCGGCGGACGGCAGGCCCGAGCGCTTCATCCCCATGCTGAACGCGGCCCGCTCCCCCACGTTCTACGAATTCGACTCCCAGGACCTGCTGAGGCTCTACCGCGAACTGGACGACCGGGACGAGGAACCGGTCGTGATCTACCACTCACACACAGCGACGGAGGCGTACCCCTCCCGCACCGACGTCTCCTACGCCGGGGAGCCGAACGCACACTACGTCCTGGTCTCCACCGCCGAGTGCGGCAACGACGAGGGCCCCGTCTCCTTCCGCTCGTTCCGCATCGTGGACGGCGAGGTCAGCGAGGAAGAGGTGCGGATCGTCGCCTCGTACGAGGACACGGCCCCCGTGTCCGCATGAGCATCCACATGCTGGGACGACCCTCGGGAAGGGCGTCCGGGAATCGATACCATGAGCGCATGGTTGACGGCTCTGTGAGGGACAGGATGGAGAAGACGCCGGGCACGCTGCTCGTGGCGCGCCTCCATGTCGACCTGTGCCGCCTCGCCAGCGCCATGTGTCCTGGCCGCCCAGCCGCGGCCTGACCTGCGCCCGACCGCCCGCCGGCGGCGCCCCGGGGCCGCGCTTCCCTCCCGGTCCCCGCGATTCCCCGCTTCCCGCTCTCCGCTCCGTGCGCAGCCCCTTCGGCCGGAGCGACCCGTCGTCTGGAGCCCATGCCATGGCCATCGAGGTCCGCATCCCGACCATCCTCCGCAGCTACACCGACGGCCAGAAGGCCGTGACCGGTGACGGCGAGACCGTCGCCGACCTCTTCGCCGATCTGGAGTCCCGTCATGCGGGCATCCGCGACCGACTGGTGGACGGCGGCGAGCTGCGCCGCTTCGTCAACGTCTATCTGAACGACGAGGACGTCCGCTTCCTCGACGGCATCTCCACGAAGCTCGCCGACGGCGACAGCGTGACCATCCTCCCCGCCGTCGCCGGTGGGGCCTGATGCGTTACGACAGCCCCCTCGCCGCGGTCGGCAACACACCGCTGGTGCGGCTGCCGCGGCTCTCGCCTGCCGACGACGTACGGATCTGGGCGAAGCTCGAGGACCGCAACCCCACCGGCTCGGTGAAGGACCGCCCCGCGCTCTTCATGATCGAGCAGGCGGAGAAGGACGGCCGGCTCACCCCCGGCTGCACCATCCTGGAGCCCACCTCGGGCAACACCGGGATCTCCCTGGCGATGGCGGCCCGGCTCAAGGGCTACCGGATCGTCTGCGTGATGCCGGAGAACACCTCCGAGGAGCGCCGCCAGCTGCTGGCGATGTGGGGCGCGGAGATCATCTCCTCCCCCGCGGCCGGCGGCTCCAACACGGCGGTGCGGGTCGCGAAGGAGCTGGCGGCGGAGCACCCCGACTGGGTGATGCTCTACCAGTACGGCAACCCCGACAACGCGGGCGCCCACTACGCCACCACCGGCCCGGAGATCCTCGCGGACCTGCCCTCCGTCACCCACTTCGTGGCGGGCCTGGGCACCACGGGCACGCTGATGGGCGCGGGCCGCTATCTGCGGGAGCACCGCCCG
The DNA here is from genome assembly GCF_040680895.1 of Streptomyces sp. NPDC051940. Lineage (NCBI taxonomy): Bacteria > Bacillati > Actinomycetota > Actinomycetes > Kitasatosporales > Streptomycetaceae > Streptomyces > Streptomyces sp. NPDC051940. Next base: position 17,307 of record NZ_JBFAXR010000047.1, read on the forward strand.
GACATCCAGATCGTGGCCGCCGAGCCGCGCTACGACGACCTGGTCTACGGCCTGCGCAACCTGGACGAGGGCTTCGTCCCCGAGCTGTACGACGCCTCCGTGCTGACCAGCCGCTTCTCGGTGGGTTCCGAGGACGCGGTGGCGCGCACGCGCGAGCTGCTCCAGCAGGAGGGGATCTTCGCGGGCGTCTCGACGGGCGCCGCACTGCACGCGGCGATCGGCGTCGGCCGCAGGGCGGTCCGCGCGGGCGTGCCCGCGGACATCGTCTTCATCGTGGCGGACGGCGGCTGGAAGTACCTCTCGACGGGCATCTACACGGCCGCGACCACGGAGGAGGCGGTGGCGGTCCTGCAGGGGCAGCTCTGGGCGTGAGCTGGCTGTCCCCACCGGACACCGGAAGACCCGGCCTTCCGCACCGGACAGCGGCGGAGGACCGGGTCTTCTGCATACGGCGAGCGCGTTACCGCGCGTCCGCGTACGACGGCTCCAGCGCCTCCCGCGGCGCCCTGCGCTTCAGGGCCGTCCAGCCGATGCCCAGCACCACGGCCCAGCCCGCGCCGACGTACAGCGACACCCGGGAGTCGGGGTCCTTGGCGATCAGGACGGTGACGAAGATCAGGAAGAAGAGCGCGATCCAGCTGCACACCGAGCCGCCCGGGGCCGGGAAGGACGAGGCCGGCAGCCGGCCCGCGACCACGGCGCGGCGGTAGCGGATGTGGCTGACCAGGATCATCATCCAGGTCCAGATGCCCGCCGCGGTGGCCACGGACATCACGTAGCCGAACGCCTTCTCCGGCACCAGGTAGTTGAGGACGACGCCGATGCCCATCACGGCCACCGAGAGCGCGATGCCCGTGGCCGGGGTCTTGCGCGAGCTCAGCTTCCCGAGGAACTTCGGGGCCTCGCCGTTCGACGCGAGGTCCCGCAGCATCCGGCCGGTGGAGTACATGCCGGAGTTGCAGGACGACAGCGCCGCGGTCAGCACCACGAAGTTGACGATGCCGGCGGCCAGCGGGATGCCCATCTTGCCGAAGGCGGCCACGAACGGGCTGACGCCCTCCTGGAACTCCGTCCACTGCACGACCGAGAGGATGACGACGAGCGCGCCGACGTAGAAGACGATGATCCGCCACGGCAGGGTGTTGATCGCCTTGGGGAGGGTCTTCTCCGGGTTCTCGGACTCGCCGGCGGTGACGCCGACCAGCTCGACGGCGAGGTAGGCGAACATCACGCCCTGCAGGGTCATCAGGCTGGAGCCGACGCCGTTGGGGAACATGCCGCCGTGGTCCCACAGGTGGCTGACGGCGGCGGTGTCGCCCGCGTCGGAGAAGCCGAGGGTCAGCACGCCGAGGCCGATGACGATCATGCCGATGATCGCGGTGACCTTGACCATGGAGAACCAGAACTCGAGCTCACCGAAGATCTTCACGGAGATCAGGTTCACGCCGAAGAGGACGACGAGGAAGGTCAGGGCGCTCACCCACTGGGGGACGCCCGGGAACCAGTAGTTGACGTAGATCGCCGCGGCGGTGAGCTCCGTCATACCGGTCACGGCCCACATCAGCCAGTACGTCCAGCCGGTGACGAAACCGAAGAACGGGCCGAGGAACTCCCGCGCGTACTCGGCGAAGGAGCCGGACACCGGCCGGTAGAGGAGCAGTTCGCCGAGCGCCCGCATGATGAAGAAGATGATCACGCCGGCGAGGGCGTACATCAGGATGAGGGAGGGACCGGCCTTCGCGATGTTCGCGCCGGCCCCGAGGAAGAGACCGACACCGATGGCGCCGCCGATGGCGATCATCTGGACCTGGCGGCTCCCGAGGCCGCGCTCGTATCCCTCCTCCGCAGCGGCCTCACCGCTGCGCAGGGTCTGCACTTCGCTCATGGTGTAGCGCCTTTCCTCGAACGGTCCAGGAGCGGCTGGACCGGTCTGCGTTTCCCCCCGGGACGGTTTTCCTTCCACCGCTGACGGCCGTGTCAGCGAGTTGGGAAGGTCTACCACGCGGAAAGACGACGCCGAGTGAGGCACTTCACCCGTCAAATGGGGCTGATCACTTCATTTCGGACAAGGGGGGACGGCTCGATGCGTGTTCGTTATCCGGACATGAGGTTGCGCTGAGGTTTCGATCCGGGGGCGTAAGGGGGGATCGGGGCGTGCGGTGACTACACATGTCCGCATGCCGAGACACAGGGGTGCCCGGGGAGTGGACACCTACCGGGGGTGGTCTCCGGCGGTCGGGGCCGCGGTCTCAGGCAGTCGAGGCCGCGGTCTCAGGCGGTCGGGGCCGCGGTCTCAGCCGGCCAGGGTGTCGATGAGGGACTCCTGCAGGCCGCCGAGCCAGAGATACGCCATCGCCATCGGCTTGCGCGGGTCCTCGTCCGGGAGGCGGTAGAGCAGCTCGCTGTCCTGGTCCTCGCGGATGTCCAGCCGGGCCCCGATGGCCAGCCGCAGGTCGTTCAGGGCGCCCAGCCACTGCCTCGACTGCTCGGGGTCGAGCTTCAGCACGCCCCCGCCCTCGCCCTGTACGGACATCGAGTCCAGCGTCCGCACGATCGCCAGCGCGTTCTCGCGCTTGCCCGCGCGCAGGTCGTTCTCGGTGTAGCGGCGGAACTCCGCCGCCGCGGCCGCCTCCTCGGCGCGCTCGGCCTCACCCTTCGGCTCGCGCTCCGGGTCCCCGTAGGCGTCCGGGAAGAGCCGGGCCAGGGCGGGATCCGAGGGCCGCTCACTCGGACCCTCCGCGAACAGCGCGTCCAGGGGGTCCAGCGACTCGCCCTCGGGCTGCTCGCCGGGGCCGATCAGCTCCAGCAGCTGTACGGCGAGCGAGCGCAGGATGGAGATCTCGACCTCGTCGAGGGCGACGGCGGCCCCGCCACCGGGAACGGCTTCGAAGTGGGATGCCATCAGCGGTCCTGGGAGAGTGTGGCCCACAGGCCGTAGCCGTGCATGGCCTGGACGTCGCGTTCCATCTCCTCGCGGGTCCCGCTGGAGACGATGGCCCGCCCCTTGGTGTGTACGTCCATCATCAGCTTGCGGGCCTTCTCCTTGGGGTAGCCGAAGTACGCCTGGAACACGTAGGTCACGTAGCTCATCAGGTTGACCGGGTCGTTGTGCACGATCGTCACCCAGGGGACGTCCGGTTCGGGCACCGCTGCCGGGCTCTCGGCCTCGAGGGTCTCCGAGCGCTCGATCTCGGTGGGCGCGACACTCACCTGTAGCCCCTCATTCGCGTTGCGTACGGCCGTCACCCCCCATGCTGCCACTGCGGCGGCCGCCGCAGCCATTCGACTGACCGGTCGGGGGTCTGGGGACGGGGGGTCTGGGGGGCTGGTAAGCCCCCCAGCGACCACCGGTCAGGCTGTCCTGCAGCATCCGGTCGCGATCCGGAGACACCCATGGTCTGCGCGGGCGGTCCCCCGACGGGTAGCCAGGGCACGGATGGCGGCCGCTGCCGGCACGGCTCGGCGCGGGCGTTCACCAGCCGGCGACTGCGGCGCCGGGCCACCCGGCGGCCGCTCTTTTGATGCGGAGCGATTCTGCGGCCCCAGGGGGCCTTGCCGGGCGGAGCGCGGGGGGACGGCGCCTGGGCGCCGCCCAGCGAACGGCTCCGCTGACGCTGCGCCGATGCGGAGCACGGCGGCTCCGCTGACGCTCCGCCGGGGTGTGCCGTCCGGTGACCCGGTGGGGCTGCGCCGGCTCCGCTTGCGCTCCGCCGGCCAGATGCGAAGCGAACGGCTCCGCTGGCGCTCCGCCGAGGCATGCCGCAGGCGACCGGTTGCGAGTGGGCCGACTCCGCTGCGCTCCACCGGCAAATGCGCACCTGCCGGCGTGACCGGCACCGCTCTCAGCCCGTCCGGCGCTTGAGGACGAGGCGCGAAGCGCCGACCGCGTCAGCCGGCGCAAGGCGCCCTCCAGCCCGTCCGGCGTTTGAGGACTGAGGCGCGAAGCGCCGAACCGCGCCGCAGGCGCCAGCGGGACTGGAACGCTTCCAGCGCGACCGCACCCCCACCCCAGCCCGTCCGGCGCTTGAGGACGAGGCGCGCAGCGCCGAACCGCGCCGCAGGCGCCAGCGGCACCGGATACCTTCCAGCGCCACCGCACCCCCACCCCAGCCCGTCCGGCGTTTGAGGACGAGGCGCGAAGCGCCGACCGCGCCGCAGGCGCCAGCGCGACCCCCACCGCGCAGCGCGACCGGCACCGACACCAGCCCGTCCGGCGCCTGAGGACGCGCGACGCCGACCGCGTCACTCACCGCAAACCACGCGACGCCACCCACGGCAACCCCGCGACCGGAGGTCATATCGTCACCCTGACGAAATCTGCGCTAGCATTGCGTTCCATGACGGACTTGAGGCTCCCGGTCACCGTGCCGTCCACGGCACTGTTCACCGACCAGTACGAGCTCACGATGCTCCAGGCCGCCCTGCGAGCCCGCACCGCCGACCGCCGATGCGTCTTCGAGTGCTTCACGCGCCGCCTCCCGGAAGGCCGCCGCTACGGCGTCGTCGCCGGCACCGGCCGCGTCCTGGACGCCCTGGAGAGCTTCACGTTCGACGAGCGCGTGCTCGGCTTCCTGCGCGAGCGGGAGATCGTGGACGAGCAGACCCTCGCGTGGCTGGCGGCGTACCGCTTCAGCGGTGACGTCTGGGGCTACCCCGAGGGCGAGGTCTACTTCCCCGGATCCCCGATCCTCCGCGTCGAGGGCACCTTCGCCGAGTGCGTGCTGCTCGAGACCGTCATCCTCTCGATCATGAACCACGACTCCGCCATCGCCGCCGCCGCGTCGCGGATGTCCGTGGCCGCGGGCGGGCGCCCCCTGATCGAGATGGGCGCCCGCCGCACCCACGAGCTCTCCGCCGTGGCCGCCGCCCGCGCCGCGTACGTCGGCGGCTTCTCCGCGACCTCCGACCTCGCCGCGGGCTTCCGCTACAACATCCCCACCACCGGCACCGCCGCCCACGCCTTCACCCTGCTGCACGACAGCGAGCGGGACGCCTTCACCGCACAGGTCGAGTCGATGGGCAGCGGTACGACGCTCCTGGTCGACACGTACGACGTGAAGGAGGCCGTGCAGACCGCCGTGGAGGTCGCCGGACCCGGGCTCGGCGCGGTCCGGCTGGACTCGGGCGACCTGCTCCTCATGGCGCACCGCGTACGGCACCAGCTCGACGAGCTGGGCGCGCGGAGCACCAAGATCGTGGTGACCAGCGACCTCGACGAGTACGCCATCGCCTCCCTGGCCGCCGCCCCCGTCGACGCGTACGGCGTGGGCACCCAGCTCGTCACCGGCAGCGGCCACCCCACCTGCTCGATGGTCTACAAGCTCGTCGCCCGCGCCAAGTCGCCCGACACCTCGGCGCCCCTGCAGCCCGTCGCCAAGAAGTCCCTCGGCGGCAAGACGTCCGTCGGCGGCCGCAAGTGGGCGGCGCGCCGCCTCGACGGCGACGGCTTCGCCGAGGCGGAGGTCGTGGGATCCGGCGCGGTCCCGCCGGGGCTGGCGGACCGCCAGCTGCTCGTGCCGCTGGTCCGCGGCGGTGACATCATCGGCCGTGAGCCGCTGGACGCGGCACGCGCCCGGCACGTGGAGGCGCGGGCCGGCCTCCCCCTGTCGGCCACCCAGCTGTCCCGCGGCGAGCCGGTCCTGCCTACGGAGTACGTATGACACCGGGCACATGCGTGCGGATCGGCGGCGGACACCGTCGCCGCCGCGCCGGCGTCCGGCCGCACCGGGCGTATGAGCTCCACCGGATCCGGGGAGACATCATCAATACGCCCCCGCCAGCACTCAACACCCCCCAGGCGCAAGCGGATTGGGAGAATCCAACACCATGCATCGCGCACTGATCGTCGTGGACGTGCAGAACGACTTCTGCGAGGGCGGAAGCCTCGCCGTACGCGGCGGGGCGGACGTGGCCGCAGCCATCACGGACCTGGTCGGCCAGGCGACGGCGGGCTACCGCCATGTCGTGGCGACCCGGGACCACCACATCGACCCGGGCGGCCACTTCGCCGAGCACCCGGACTACGTCGACTCCTGGCCCCGGCACTGCGTGGCCGGCACGGAGGGCGTCGGTTTCCACCCGAACTTCGCCCCGGTCGTCGCGTCCGGCGCGATCGACGCCGTCTTCGACAAGGGCGCCTACGCCGCGGCGTACAGCGGCTTCGAGGGCGCGGACGAGAACGGCGTGCGGCTCGTGGACTGGCTGCGCGCCCGGGACGTCACCGAGGTGGACGTGGTCGGCATCGCCACGGACCACTGCGTCCGGGCCACGGCCCTGGACGCGGCCGCGGCGGGCTTCCGCACCCATGTGCTGCTCGACCTCACGGCCGGCGTCGCCCCGCAGACGACGAAGCGGGCCCTGGAGGAGCTCCGCGACGCGGGCGTGGAGCTCACGGGCAAGCCGGTGGTGGCCACCGGCTGACCCCTCCGCGAGGCCGGAGGGCGGCCCCGGGGAGCCGCCCGCAGGGGCCCCTACGCGGTCGCCGGGCTCAGCAGGCGGCGGATGGGGTGCCACGACTCCGTGTCGTCGTCGAGCTTCGCCCGCCACAGGACGCCCTCGGGGTGGTGGAGGACCGCGGTGATCTCGTCCGGTGTGGGCGGTTCCGCGTTGCCGCGCAGATAGACCGCGCGCAGCCCGAGGTTCCGCAGCCGCGTCAGCGCCCGCGGCCGCGTCGCGGCGTGCACCAGCACCCGGACATGGGTCGACCCGGGTCCCGCCGGCAGCCTGATCGCCACGACCACACTGCCGTCCGGAAGACGGGAGAATCCGCCACCTGCCATACGTCCGTACACCCCCGTGATGAGACTCGCTGTCAGCAAGACAACGTAAGAATCATCTAAACGAAATCGGCCGCCGCCCGCTAGAGGGCGACGGCCGATTCGCGTGTGACCTGCGTTAATGATCGTTAACGCTGGCTCGAACCCACCTCGACGGTCATCGTCTCGCCGCTGACCGGCTCGTCGACGATCGAGATCCGGGTACCGGTGTCAGGAACCTGGACGCTGCCGCCCGGGTTCGACTTGTACCAGTACGTCCCGTAACGGTCGTCGAAGTACGACGCGCCCGCCTTCGGCGCGATCGGCGTCCCCTTGCTGTCCATGTGCAGGGTGAAGCCGTCGACCGGGTAGGTGCTGAACGTCGCGTCGAACGACTGGATCCGGTTGCGCATCATCCCGCCGCCGTAGCGCCAGTTCATCGGCTTGGCGTGGGAGTCGATCGGCAGGATCAGACCCTGGCCCGGGTGGACCGAGGTGTTGTTGTCCGACTGGGAGGTGTCCCAGAGCGAGATCAGCAGACCGTTCTGGTACGGGTAGTGCTCGACCCAGTTCGGGCGCGAGTCCAGGAACCCGAAGTTGTACGGGCCGACCTCGAGGGTCTTGTCGTACGACGTGTACTGGCGGTTCTCCGCGATGTAGTACTGCGCGTACTCCTTGGTGAAGGAGGCGCCGACCTTGGAGAAGCCCTTCTTCGTCCAGCCGTTGTCGTCCGTGCCCTCGGCACCGTCCGCGAAGACCTCCGCACCGTCGGCGGTGATCTTCAGGGCGTCGGCCGCGAAGCCCTTGAGGGCCACGCCGCCGTCGCTGTAGTAGCGGAAGCGGAGCTGGATGTTCTGACCGGCGTACGCGTCCAGCGGGTAGACCAGGTCCTGGTAACCGCCCGACTCGCCGTGCAGCGCCGGCTTGTCGCCGCCGTCGCGCGGGATCTGCTTGCCGCCGATCGTGCCGTCGATCGGGGTGAAGGTCGCCCCGCCGTCGGTCGACACCTCGGTGTAGAGGTAGTCGTAGTTCTGCTCGATCTCGTACCAGCCCTTGAAGGACAGGGCGGCCGAGGTCTTGCCGGTGAGGTCCACCGTGCGGGTCAGCGTGTTCGACAGGTTGTCGCCGCTGCCGCTCCACCACTGCTGCGCACCCTCGGGGGGCGTCGCGATGGTGGTGGTGACGGGCTTCTTCGGCAGAACGGTGATCAGGGCCTGCGGGTTGGCGGTGTTGTACTCCGCCACGCCCAGCTTGTGCGTCGACTTCGTGCCGGCCTGGGCCAGGTCGTAGTCGAGCCAGCCCAGCATCAGCTTGTCCCAGGCGCTCATGTCGCCCGGCAGCTCGCCGATGGAGTCCTTGCCCTCGCCGAGCCAGGAACCGGAGGACATGAGCGTCCAGTAGCCGGTGCTGTTCTCGCCGCCGTTGGTGTCGTAGTGGTCCGGCAGACCGAGGTCGTGGCCGTACTCGTGCGCGTAGACGCCGAGTCCGCCGTTCTCCGGCTGGACGGTGTAGTCGCCGACCCACATGCCGGTGTCGCCGATCTGCGTGCCGCCGGCCTTGTTGTCCGCCGGGCCGGACGAGCCGGCCTGCGTGCCGTACGCGTACCAGCGGTGCGCCCAGATGGCGTTCTCGCCCTCGACGCCGCCGCCCGCGGACTCGTCCTCGCCCGCGTGCACGATCTGGAAGTGGTCGATGTAGCCGTCGGGCTCGTTGAAGTTGCCGTCGGCGTCGAAGTCGTAGCGGTCCCACTGGTCGTACTCGGCCAGCTTGGACTTGATCTGCTCCGTGGTGGCGCCGGCGGCCTTCTGGTCGGCGGCCCACTTGTTGACGGCGTCGCGGACCAGGTCCCAGACGCTCGCGCAGGAGTTGTCGCCGCAGTAGTTCGAGCCGTAGCGGGCCTCGTTGTACTCGACCTTCACCCAGTCCTGGACCTGGCCCTCGACCGAGTAGCGGCCCGAGGACTGCTTCTCGTAGTACTTCGCGACGGACTCCTTGTCGGCGTCGTGCGAGAAGTAGAGGTCCTGGTAGTGCTCCCGGTTGTAGTCCGGGTGCCAGTCCGTGGAGTTGTCGGTGGTGCGGTCCGGCTTGGCGATGGTGTTGTGGGCCGGGCCCGCGTCGCCGCCGTACTTCACGACGGGCGCCTCGGGGCCGTCGGGGCCGTCCGGGTCGTACATCGTGGTGTTGTCGACCTTGTCGCCGAACTCGGCGAGGATCGTGAAGATCTTGTCGGTCTTCTCGCGTGCGAGCTCGACGTACTTGCCGTCGTCGAGCTGCATCACGGTCGAGCCGTTCTTCTCCACCGTCTTGCCCTTGGAACCGCCCTTGAGCAGCCGCTCCACGGCGGCCTCGCGGGCCTCCGTCTGCTGCTCGGTGAACGGGCCCTTCAGGTTGTGCTCGCTGTTCTTGGCTGCCGTCGCCGGGTCGCGGCGCTCGGGTGTACCGGCGCCGTCAGCGGCCGAGGCGGTCATCCCCGGCAGCACGGCCGCCGTGATGGCGGCGACGGTCACGGTGGCCAGGGCGGCGGATCTGATGCTCCTCCGTTGGCGTATCACGAATGCGCTGTCCTCCCCTTCGGCCGATCGCGCGAGCCCCTCCGGATCGGTCCACGCGCGCGGCGCGAATCATGGTCAGTGCATTCGATCTGACTTGACGAGGAAATGACAGTCTTGACTTCGTGCAACGTGCAGGTATAACGCGTTCCGCTTCCGGGGTGGACTGCATGTCGCTTTGCCGACTCGACGCGGTGGCGGGTTCACGCCCTCCCCCGCCGGGGCGGTTTGGGGGCTCCCGCCCCCAACCCCCGGCGGGGAGGCCCGATACGAACGCCTTCGTCCGGAGCGAAACCCGCCCCGGGGCTCCGCCCCGAACCCCAGCCCGAAGCGAAGGGGGAACGCGTCCCTGGGCTCCGCCCTGAAGCCCAGACGGAACGCATCCCGGGCTCCACCCGGCAGCCCAGCCCGAACGCACCCCGGGACCCCACCCCGAAGCGCAGGGACAGCGCATCCCTGGGCTCCACCCTGAAGCCCAGACGGAACACATCCCGGACTCCACCCAGCCCAGCCCGAACGCACCCCGGAACTCCACCCCGAAGCGCAAGGGGCAGCGCATCCCTGGGCTCCGCCCAATAGCCCGGCCCGAACGCCCGCGGGGCTCCGCCCGAAGCCCGGCCCCAACGCCCCGGCCTGGGCGCCCCCTGGGGCTTCGCCCCGAAGGCCAGACGGAGCACATCCCCAGGCTCAACCTCGAAGCCTGGCCCGAACACCCCCTGGGGCTCCGCCCCGACACCCGGCTCGGGTACGCATCCTGGGGCTTCGCTCCGAGGCCCACACGGAGCGCATCTCCAGGCACCGCTCCAAAAGCCAGGCCCGAACACCCTCGGGCTCAGCCCCGAAGCTCAGCTCGAGCACCTCCCGGGGGCTTCGCCCCGAGGCCCCACGCAGCGCATCCCCAGGCACCGCCCCACAGCCAGGCCCGCCCCCCGGGCTCCATCCCAAAGCACCGGCCCCGACGCCTCCCCGGGCTCAGCCCCGAAGCCCAGTTCGGGCACCTCCCGGGGGCTTCGCCCCGAAGCCCACACGGAGCGCATCCCCAAGCCCCGCCCCAAAGCCAGGCCCGAACACCCCAGGGCTCAGCCCCGAAGCTCAGCTCGAGCACCTTCCGGGGGCTTCGCCCCCAGGCCCCACACAGCGCATCCCCAGGCACCGCCCCACAGCCAGGCCCGAACACCCCCGGGCTCCATCCCAAAGCACCGGCCCCGACCCCTCCCCGGGCTCAGCCTCGAAGCCCAGCTCGGGCACCTCCCGGGGGCTTCGCCCCGAAGCCCACACGGAGTACATCTCCAAGCCCCGCCCCAAAGCCAGGCCCGAACACCCCCGGGCTCAGCCCCAAAGCCAGGCCCGAACACCCCCGGGCTCAGCCCCGAAGTCCAGCTCGAGCACCTCCCGGGGCTTCGCCCCGAAGCCCACACGGAGCGCATCCTCAGGGTCCGCCCCGAAGTCCGGCTCCGATGCCTTCCCGGGGGGCCGCCCCGGAGTTCGGCGCGGGCGCGTGACGGAGCCCGGATGGGGGCGTCCGGGGGCCGGCCTCGGGGGGTGCATGCGGGGTCGGGGTGGGGGGTTGGGGGGGGTGGGGCGCTGAGGGTGCGCGCCTCTGCGCCCCTTGTGCCCCTCCTGGCGGGTTAGGGGAGGCTTACTGGCACAATGGGCGGGCATCCAAGCCCTGAGAGCGCCCGCCCCGTTACTAGGGAGCCCGCCATGCCGCGACCCACAGTCGCACAGCTTGTCTACGGCACCGCCACGGTCATCTGCTCAGCGGCCGCCATGCTGCTGCTGACACAGGCGCAGTCGCAGCTCGCGGTCTTCGCGATCTGTTTCACCGCACTCGCACTCGGCCTGCTCGTGGGCGTGACCGCACCGGCCCCGCGCCGCCGGCCGGCCCCGCAGCTGGACGCGGCGTCCGAACTCCTGCGCGTACCGCGGCAGTCCCCGCCCCCCGAGGCCGAGAAGGCCCGTGCGGTCGCCGGCCGTCGGGACGCGGCGTAACGCCGGAAGCGGTCTCAGGCCCGGACGACCACCGTCTGCGCCGCCTTGTCGTGCAGCGCCTGCCGGTACGGCCGGTCCCGCAGGAACCACAGCGAGTTGACGAGCCAGAACCCCTGGCCGACCAGAGCGATCCCCGGCGCGCCGCCCACCACGCCCGGCAGCGCGTACACCGCCGCCCGGGTCCAGCCCCGGCCGCCGGGGATGTCACCGTCCGCCAGCACCGCGACCCGGATCCCGGCGGCCATCTTGCCCAGCGTCTGACCGCGGCGCGCCAGCATCGCGCCCTCGTAGACGAAGTACGCGACGTACACCAGCCCGTACGCGAGCACCGCCTTCGCCGGGTCGACGGCACCCGCCTGGTCCATGAAGCCGCCGCCGTCCTCCTGCACGGCCAGCACGTCGCCGAACAGGCCGGTGGCTATCGCCGCGACGATCCACAGCACCAGGAGCAGCAGCGAGTCGATCAGCCGCGCGGCGAACCGCAGACCGCTGGGTGCGAGCGGCGCCATCTCGGCGAGGGCGGGCTGCGGTCGTACGGCGGGAGAGGGCTGGTCCAGACTCATACCGGTCATTGAACCACCGGGCCCGGGACGCCGTCCGTCCCGGGCCGGTGGTTCTCACGCCGGTGCCGGCTAAGCCCGGCGGGCCTCCACGACGACCGTCTTCGCCGCCTTGTCGTGGACACACTGGCGGTAGGGCCTGTCCCAGAGGCAGGACAGGACGTTGTAGAGCTGGAACAGCGTGCCGATGCAGGGGACCAGCGGCGGGAGGTGGAAGACCGCCGACCGGATCCAGCCGGGGTTGCCGGCCGGCACGGCGCCGTTCTCCAGCATCGCGACCCGGATGTGCATCACCTTCTTGCCCACGGTCTGACCGCTGCGGGTCAGCATCAGGCCCTCGTAGACGAAGTACGCCGCGATGCCGAGCAGGCTCCAGCCGTAGCCGCCGCCGAAGGATCCGTCGTCGATGTCCCCGAAGCCGCCGGTGATCGCGATCAGGATCGACAGCGGGACGTAGATGATGAGGTAGTCGATGATGCGGGCCACGACCCGCTTGCCCAGGTTCGCCAGCGGCGGCATGCCCGCCAGCCGCGGGTCCTGCGCCGGGGTGCCGTAGGCGGCGCCGTAGCCGCCGGGCGCCTCGCCGTAACCCGGGCCGCCCGGGCCGCCGGGGTAGGGAGGGGGCTGGTCGCCGTAGGGCGAACCGCCTTCCGGCTTGGAGAAGTCCGGGCCGGGGGTGCCACCCGCAGCGGAGTACGGCGAGCTGTCACCGGGGGGCGGGGTGGCGCCGCCGGACGGCGCGTCGTACGGGGAGCTCGGCGGTCGGGCGGCGGCGCCGGACTCGTACGGCGAGTCCGGCTGGGAGTAGGGGGAGCCGGGCGGGGGCGGCGGGGGTTCCTGGCCGCCGCCCGCGGCGTCGCCGGACGCGGGTGTGCCGTCCGGACCCTGCTGCGGGGGCTGGTCTGCGGGCACCTCGGTGCCGTCGGAGGGCAGTCCGTTCAGCGGCTTGTCGCCGTACCGGTCCTGGTCGCTCATACCCCGAGGGGATCCTGCCCGCGCTCTGTCCGCACCATGGGCGGGGCCATCCGGATGATCTCCGCCACCCGCGCTGCTCCGTCTGCTCCGTCCACCGCGTCCACGCCGTCCCGGCCGTCTACTCCGTCACGCATGTTCCGGACGCCCGGTCGTGCCAGCACTGCCGTCGCGGCTTGTCGTACAGCCCGCGCAGCAGGCCGAAGACGCCCACGAGCGCCAGACACGAGAGGTAGAGGACCAGCCACCGCTTCACCGCCGCGCCGATCGACGGCATCTGCTGCGGCCGGCGGGCGTCCCGGACCCGGATGCCGCACAGCTTCTTGCCCAGGGTCCGGCCCCAGGTGGCGGTGGGCAGCGCCTCGTAGAGCAGACCGAAGAGCAGCAGGACGACGAGGAAGAGCGCGAGATACGTGCCCGTGGTGCCGTCGAGCACCCAGACCTGGACCGTACGGCCGGACCGGCGGGCCTCCTCCACCTTCCGGTCGAGGTGCTCGGCCGCGCGGCCCGCGAGGGGCAGGGCCAGCGGCAGGGTGACCGTGGCGGTGACCAGTGCGTCGATCAGCCGGGCGGCCAGCCGGCTGCCCATCCCGGCGGGCGCGGCGGGGCGGTTACGCGCCGCCTTCGCCTGGCGCGGGGTGACCGTGCCGCGCCCCGTGGTCGCGGCGGTGGCGGGGAGGGGGGCCTGGGCGGAGGCGGGGGGCTCGGCACGCGGGTGGCGGGCGGGTGCGTCGCTCGCGTGGCGGGCGGGTGCCGGTGCCGCGGCGGCGGATGCCTCGGGTGCGTTGCGCGCCGGCTGCCGGGGCGCCGGGCGGGCGGGCGCCTGGTCCGCCGGCTGCGCGGGGGGCGAGGTGCGGGTGAGGGCCTGGTCGACCCGCGCCCAGGCCGGGGCGGGGGCGCGCGGTGCGGTCGCCGGAGGCGGTGCCGCCTCCGGGCGGGGCTGGGGGTGCTCGGGCGCGCGGGGGGACACCTCGGTGGCGGTCCGCACGACGGGCCGGCCCTGCGGGCGGTCGGCCGTGCGGTCGGTGCGGCGCAGGGTGCGTACGCCGGAGGGGACCTGTGCCGCCGGTGCCGGGCTGCCGGCGTCGTCCGGCCGGGATGCGGGACGGCCGTCCGCCGGGGGCGGCTCGGTGGCGGCCGGGTCGTTGCCCCAGGAGATCGGCGGGCGCTGCGGGGCCCGCGCCGCCTGCCACACCGGTGCGCCCGGCGCCGACGGCCGCTCGGCGGGCGCGGGTTCGTCCCCCGTACGCCGCGGGGGGTTCGCGTCCCACGCCTGGTCCGGCGGCCCGGCGGCCCGTTCCGGCGCCGGGGGCTCCGCGCCTCCCGCCGGTGTCGGGGGCTCGAGGGCCGCGTGTCGCCTGCCCGGCGGCAGTCCCGCCGCCGGCTGCGGGACTGAGCCCGCGCCGAGCTGCGGCGCGCGGCCTGCGTCCAGTTGGGGCGGCGGGCCCGAGCCCGCGTGGGGCGCAAGGCCCGAGCCCGCGTGTGGCGCAAGGCCCGAGCCCAGTTGAGGCGTCACGCCCGAGCCCTCCGGGCCGAGGACCGGCGGCTGCGCCCCGTATCCCCCTGCGGCGTCCGACCCTCCCGGCTGCGCCCCGTGTCCCCCCGCGGCGTCCGACCCTCCCGGCAGCGCCGCGTGCCCCCTCTCCGCCGGGATCTCCGTGTACCGCCGCTCCCCCGTCTGCATCTCGTCGAAGAACACCGGCCCCGTCTCCTCGGCCACCGGAGCCCGGCGCGCCGGAGTGGGCGGCGGGGGCGACGCGACCGACGGGGCCGGGCCGAACCCGTGGCCGGGCGGGGGCGGCGGTGCCGTGCCCTCCGCCGGCGCGGGCCGGCTCGTGCCGGGGACCCAGGCCGCACCGTTCCAGTACCGGATGTAGCCGGGGATCGAGGGGTCCGGGTAGTACCCGGGCCCGGGAATGCCGGAGCCGGTGGGAGGGGTCGGGGCGCTCATGCGGACCACATTAGCCATCAAATCGGGCCCGTACGGGCGGGCTTGACCGCCATCCCCCCGATGTGCTGACACCCTCGCGGACCGCCCCACCCGCACGGGTGAGATCCCGCGGACGCGGTGCCTCCGGGCCGTACCGCCGCCCCCCGCGGAAAATTCCCCCGCGAAGTCGCGTAAGAGTCCGCGCCACCGGCCCTCTCTCCCCACAGCGGCGTGTACTGCCGCCTGCCCGCAGCAGACAAGGAGAGGGGCCCATGCACACCGAGGTGGAACGCGATCTCGAACTGAAGCTGGTGCTGTCGCCGGAGCGCAGCATCGCCGTTCCGGCCCGGCTGACCTACCGGACGGCGGACCCGTACGCCGTCCACATCACCTTCCACGTGGGCTCGGCCGCCCCCGTGAACTGGACCTTCGCGCGCGAGTTGCTGGTGGAGGGCGTGTTCCGCGCGTGCGGGCACGGGGACGTGCGCATCTGGCCGACGAAGGTGGCCGGGCAGAACGTCGTCTGTCTTGCCCTCACCTCCCCCGACGGCGACGCCCTGCTGGAGGCGCCGTCGGGGATCCTGTCGATGTGGCTGGAGCGCACGATGCGTCTCGTACCGCCGGGCAGGGAGATCGACCAGCTGGGGATGGACGAGGCCCTGACGCGCCTCCTCACCCCGGCGGGCCGCGAGGCGTGTGACGACCTGTGGCTGTCGGACCCGTGGCCGTCGGACGAGTCGGGCGCGGACGGTGCGTGACCCGCGGGGCGCTCAGCCCGGCCGGCTCCACCCGGCCGGCACGGCGTACAGCACCTCGCGCAGTCCCGGCACGGCCAGCACCCCGTTCCGCCGCCCGTCCGCCACGGACGTCAGCAGCACCCGCCCGGGCACGCCGACCAGCAGTTCGTGCCCCCGCAGCGCGACGCCCGCGGCCGGCCCGGGCAGGGTCCAGCCGGCCGCGGGGGTCAGCCTGGCACGGGCGAGCCGGTGCATGCGGTCGCCCGCCGCCAGGCACAGCTCGTCGCCGACGACGACGGCGTACGACGGGTCCGGCGGGGTCTTCACCCGCCGGACGGTGGTGATCGTCAGCTGTGCGGTGTCGGCGGCGGCGACCGTGCCGCTGCCCGAGTCGAAGACGTACAGGGAGAGCCCGTCGGCGGAGAGCGCCAGACAGTGGCCGGACGCCTCCCCCCGGCCCATCTCCTCCGGCAGGTCCAGGCAGTACGCCCACCGCTCCCGGAGGTTCAGCACGTGCACGAAGGCGTGGACGCCGGGGGCGCTGTCGCGGGCCGCGACCAGGTCGCGGGTGTGGAGGTGGTCGGCCTGGTGGGTGTAGAGGGAGTACAGGACCGTCCGGTCGGGGGACAGCGCCGACTGCCGGTAGCGGCCGCGCATCCGCTCCTCGGCGGGTACGGGCGTCTTGTCCCGGGTGAGGAGAGGGGTCATCTCCCCGGCGGCCAGGTCCACCATCCGTACCCGGTAGCCGTCGTCCAGGTGGTCGAGTACGTACAGGGTCGTCCCGTCGTCGGAGAACGCCTCCGGCTCCACGGCGCCGGGCAGCGTCAGTCCGCGGGTGCCCTGCGGGGAGACGAGGGCGATCCGGGTCCGGGCCCGGCGGGTGCCCGCGGGGCCCAGCGCGACCAGCGGCAGCCCGGCCGCGGCGGCCCGGATCTCCCCCGCGGGGGCGGTGAGCCGGTGCAGGTCGCGGCCGGTCGCGGTCTCGGTGATACGGAGGTGTCCGGAGCCGTCGCGCCAGTGCAGGCGCTGCCGGCCGGGGTCGGGGACCGCTCCGGGGAAGGACGCGCGGGTCCGGCCGTCGGCGAGGGAGACGGCGGTGAGTGTGTCGCCGATCCGGGCGTAGAGGGTGCCGGAACGCAGGTGCGTCCCGGCGCCGGGCGGGCGGGGCGGGGAGCCGCCGGCCGGGGGTTCGTCACTGCAGGCGGTGAACGCGGCCGCGGCACCCAAGGCCGCGGCTCCGGCGAGGACTTGGCGTCGGGTGGGTGTCATGCCCCGGGTACACCGTGCCGGGGCCCGGGGTTCCGCGTGCCGGACCGGATTCGCCGAACCGGCTTCGCCACATTCCGTCAGAACACCTTCCCCGGGTTCAGCAGCCCCAGCGGGTCGAACACCTCGCGTACCTTGCGCTGCAGCTCCAGCCCCACCGGGCCCAGCTCCCGGGCCAGCCACTCCTTCTTCAGCACGCCCACGCCGTGCTCGCCCGTGATGGTGCCGCCCAGTTCCAGGCCGAGGGCCATGATCTCGTCGAAGGAGGCGCGGGCGCGGGCCGCCTCGTCCTCGTCGGCGGCGTCGAAGCAGACGGTCGGGTGGGTGTTGCCGTCGCCGGCGTGGGCGCAGACGCCGATGGTGAGGTCGTGCCGGGCGGCGATGGCGGCGACGCCGTCCAGCAGCTCGGCCAGCCGGGAGCGGGGCACGCAGACGTCGTCGATCATCGTGGTGCCCTTGACTTTCTCCAGCGCTACCAGCGCGGCCCGCCGCCCGGCGAGCAGCAGCTCGGACTCGGCGGCGTCGTCGGCCGGGACGACGGACGTGGCGCCGGCGGCGGTGCACAGCTCGCCCAGCGCGGCGAGGTCGGCGGCCGGATCCGGGGTGTCGAAGGCGGCCAGCAGCAGCGCCCCGGTGGACTCGGGCAGGCCCATGGCGGTCATGGCGTTGACGGCCTTCAGCGTCGTGGCGTCCATCAGCTCCAGCAGGGACGGCGCGTGGCCGCCGGCCATGATCGCGCACACCGCGTCGCACGCGGCGGCGGCCGAGGGGAACTCCGCGGCCAGGGCGAGGGCCTGCGGGGGTTCGGGCTTGAGGGCGAGGACGGCCCGTACGACGATGCCGAGGGTGCCCTCGGCGCCGACGAACAGGCGCGTGAGGTCGTAGCCGGCGACGCCCTTGGCGGTGCGGCGGCCGGTGGTCAGCAGCCGGCCGTCGGCGAGGACGACGTCGAGGCCCAGGACGTATTCGGCGGTCACCCCGTACTTCACACAGCACAGACCGCCGGAGCCGGTGCCGATGTTGCCGCCGATGGTGCACATCTCCCAGCTGGAGGGGTCCGGCGGGTAGTACAGGCCCCGTTCGGCGACCTTGCGGGAGAGGTCGGCGTTGATCACGCCGGGTTCGACGACGGCGTAGCGGTCGACGGGGTTGATCTCCAGGATGCGGTCCATCTTGACCAGGGACAGCACGATGCAGCCGTCGGAGGCGTTGGCGGCGCCGGACAGCCCGGACCGGGCGCCCTGCGGCACGACCGGCACCCGGCGGGCGGTGGCCGTGCGCATCACGTGCTGGACCTGCTCCACCGTGCGCGGCAGTACGACGGCGAGCGGCGCTCCCGCGGGGCAGAAGCTGGCCATGTCGTTGGCGTAGGCGGCGGTCACCTGGGGGTCGGTGAGGACGGCGGACTCGGGGAGCCCTTCGCGCAGCGCCGCAATCGGATCACCCATACCCCCAGTGAACCGCCATCCGGCGATCACCGGAAGGCCCCTCTCCGGCCGGCCCTGCGCCACCGGGCGCCCGGGGCCGCCGTCACGCGCGGCCGGCGCCCCGGAAAGTCGCGGGTGCGCGCGCCTTCAACTGACGAGCCGTCAGGTCTACCGTTCCCTCACTTCGAGCCATCCGCCCGGGAGGGGTGCACATGAAGCACAGCGGCACCGGCACGATGCGCAGACTCACCGCGGGGGCGGCGGCCGTCGCCGCCGCGGCGGCCCTGCTCACCGCCTCGAACCAGGCCACCGCGGTCCCGTCGGCCGGCATCGACCGGCCCCTGCGGATCCTGGTCAGCAACGACGACGGCTACCGCCACCCCTTCATCCGCGCGCTGAAGGGGGCGCTGGCGGGGTCTGGCCACCAGGTGGTCATCGTCGCCCCGGCGGACGACCAGTCCGGCAGGGGTACGGGCATGAACTTCACGCAGGGGGCGGGCATCAGGGCCGCCGAGGAGGAGCCCGGCGTGTGGTCGGTCACCGGCTCCCCGGGCGACGCGGTGTCGTTCGGCGTACGGCACGTCTTCCGGGACGCGCCGCCGGACCTGGTGGTCTCCGGGGTGAACGCCGGCCAGAACATCGGGGTCCTGGCCAACCACTCGGGCACGGTCGG
This sequence comes from Streptomyces sp. NPDC051940, assembly GCF_040680895.1. Classification (NCBI taxonomy): domain Bacteria; kingdom Bacillati; phylum Actinomycetota; class Actinomycetes; order Kitasatosporales; family Streptomycetaceae; genus Streptomyces; species Streptomyces sp. NPDC051940. Next base: position 36,168 of record NZ_JBFAXR010000047.1, read on the forward strand.
CGCCACGGTCACCGCGAACGACCTCGGCGTCCCGGCGATCGCCGTGTCCGCCGGCTTCGACCTCACCGACCCGCGCAACCCGTTCCCGTCCCTCGCGCAGGCGGCTGCCTTCACCGCCCGTACCGTCGACCGGCTGGCGCGGACGGCACCGGCCGGCGAACTCCTCCCGCCGGGCACGGCCCTGAACATCAACTACCCGGCGCACGTCACCGGCGGCGTCGCGTTCACCAACGTCGGCGAGGCCGCCGCCTTCACGGCGGACTACGTCCCCGACCCGGCGACCTGCGCCACGTGCTACAAGCTGGCGCTCTCCGCTCCCCCAGCCACCCCCGAACCGGTCGGCAACGCGGACACCACGGCGCTCGCGTCCGGCCAGGTCAGCGTCTCGCTGCTGACCGGCGACTGGGGCGCGGCCGGCTGGGCCGCGGGCCGGGGCGGCCCGACCCCGGCGGAGGTCCGCCTGACGAGGCTGCGGTTGACGGGGCTGACGCCGTAAGCCCCAGGCCGTGGACAACTGCGGGGGCGGCCGGAGAACCGGCCGCCCCCGCATCGAGGCCGCGACGGGATTCGAACCCGTGTGCCCGGATTTGCAATCCGGTCCCTCAGCCTCTCGGGCACGCGGCCAACGCCTTCCCCAAGACCATCGCGCGCACCGCGGACGCGGGTCAACGGATGCCACAGCCCCGCAATGAGCTGTTCACAGTCGCCCGCCGGTCCTAGGACCCACGGACGACCGGATCCCCGCCCAAATACAGGGGTCAAACTCGGTTACGCCCCTTACTCTGTCCCTCATGACCGACATAGCCGCCGATCAGAGCGCTGCCACCGATGCCACCGGGGCGCTGCCTCCCGAGACCGGGATACTCGGGCGCCCCCACCGGGCGCTGACCCTGGGCATCGTGACCGTGGTGCTGCTCATCGCCTTCGAGGCGACGGCGGTCGGGACCGCGATGCCCGCGGCGGCGAAGGCGCTGGACGGGGTGGCGCTGTACGCGTTCGCCTTCTCCGCGTACTTCACCACCGCGCTGCTGGCGATGGTCGTGTCCGGGCAGTGGTGCGACCGGGCGGGGCCGCTGCGGCCGCTGGCCGCCGGTATCGCCTGCTTCGTGGCCGGGCTGCTGATCTCGGGCACCGCTACCGAGATGTGGGTGTTCATCATCGGACGGGCCGTGCAGGGCTTCGGCGGCGGGCTGGACATCGTGGCGCTGTACGTCGTGGTCAGCCGGGCGTACCCGGAGCGGCTGCGGCCCGCGGTCCTGGCGGCGTTCGCCGCGTCCTGGGTCGTGCCGTCCGTCGTCGGCCCGCTGGCCGCCGGCTCGGTGACCGAACACCTCGGCTGGCGCTGGGTCTTCCTCGGCATCCCGCCGCTGGTGGTGCTGCCCCTGATGGTCGCCCTCCCCGCGATCCGGCGTACGGCCGACGGGCCGGTCGACCCCGGCGCCGTGCCCGCGGCGGACGGGCGCCGGATCCGGCTCGCGTTCGGCATCGCGGCGGGCGCGGGCCTGCTGCAGTACGCCGGGCAGGACGTGCGGTGGCTGTCGCTGGCGCCCGCGCTGCTCGGCGTCGCGCTGCTGATCCCCGCCGTACGGGGACTCCTCCCCCGCGGTACGTACCTGGCGGCGCGCGGCCTGCCCACGGTGATCCTGATGCGGGGCATCGCGGCCGGGTCGTTCATCGCGGCGGAGTCCTTCATCCCGTTGATGCTCGTCACCCAGCGGGGGCTGTCGGTGACGGCGGCCGGGATGTCGATGGCCGTCGGTGGCGCGGCGTGGGCGTTCGGCTCGTGGGTGCAGGCGCGGCCCCGGCTGGAGCGGCACCGCGAGCGGCTGGTGCGCCTGGGCATGTGCCTGACGGCGGCGGCGATCGCGTCGGCGCCCCTGGCGCTCGTCTCCGCCGTTCCCCCGCTGCCCCTCATCGCCGGGGCCTGGCTCTTCGGCTGCTTCGGCATGGGGCTGGTGATCTCGGCGACGAGCGTGCTGCTGCTGAAGCTCTCCGCGCCGGAGGAGGCGGGGTCCAACTCCGCCGCCCTGCAGCTCTCCGACAGCCTGTCGAACGTCGTGCTGCTCGCCGTGGCCGGCGTGGTCTTCGCGGCGCTCGGCGGCGCCTCGGTGGGCCACGGGCCGCTCACCGCCGCGTCGGACGCGGGACACCCGTGGGCGTTCGCGGCGGTGTTCCTGCCGATGGCGGGCGTGGCGCTGGTGGGGGCGGCGGTCGCGGGGCGGCTGCGGCCCCGGGAGCCGCAGAGCGCGGTGTGATCGCGTACCGCGGGTGGTCCCGTACCGCCGGTGTGATCCCGTACGGCGGGGTGATCCCGTACAACCAAACGCCCACCTCGATGGTCAACTCCGCGCCTAGATGATCAGGCTCGAAAGGAACACTCCTCAGTGAGACCCCATCACCGGCTGAGCGCTGTCGGCGCGGCCGGCGTCGTCTGTGCGGTGGCCGGCACCATGCTCGCCACCACCCCGGCCGCCGCGGCCGTCACCTGCGCCTCCCCCACGTGGAAGGCGCAGTTCTTCGGGAACACCACGTTCAGCGGCACGCCGAAGCTGACCACCTGCGACAGCGCGATCAGCGAGACCTACGGGACCGGCGACCCGGCGGGCGTCAGCCTGCCCCGGGACAACTTCTCGGTCCGCTGGAACCTGACCCGCGACTTCGGCTCCGGCGGCCCGTTCCGCTTCTACGCCGCGTCGCAGGACGGGATCCGCGTCTACGTCGACGGCTACAAGAAGATCGACATGTGGCGGAACGTGTCGAGCACCCAGTCCAAGACGCTCAACCTCACCATGCCCGCCGGCAAGCACACCCTCCGCGTCGACTTCGTCGCCTGGACCGGGTCCGCGAACGTGAAGTTCGCCTACGCGCCCCGGACCACCTCGGACGTCGACAAGGTCAAGCCGTTCGCCCCCGCCTCCGTGACCGCCCGGATGGACCGCGCCACCGCCAAGGCGGTGATCGCCTGGGCCGCGAACAAGGAGATGGACCTCGCCGGCTACAAGATCTACCGGCGCGAGGCGGGCACCTCGGTCTACGCCTACATGGGCCGGACGACCGGGACCACGTTCAGCGATCTGCCGACGGTCCCGGGCCGCACCTACTACTACGAGGTGCGCGCCTACGACCTGGCGGGCAACGTCTCCACGGGCAGCACCGACGTACCGGTCGTCAGGCCCGTCATGACCGTGCCCGCCGACATGACCGGGCAGGGCCTGGACACCGGCAACAAGCTGACCTGGACCGCGGTGCCGGGTGCGCTGAAGTACTCCGTCGAGCGGCGCGAGCTGAACGGCGGCATCACCTTCCTCACCACCGTGACCGGCACCACCTGGACAGACACCGCCGCCCCGCGCAGCGAGGAGCAGTGGTACCTGGTGCGGGCGATGGACGGCGGCGGCCAGTACTCCGAGTACGCCGGCGCGCGGGTGATCCGCCCGGTCGCCGCGCCGAAGGACGTCACGGCCACCGCGGCCGCCGACCGGGCGGTGGTGTCCTGGACGGCGGACCCGGCCACGGACGGCAAGTACTTCGACTTCCACGTCTACCGCTCCACGACGCTGCCGGTGGACCTGTCCGCCGAGCCGGTGCTGTGCGACTGGAAGGGGAGCTACCTCCCCGACGGCCGCGTCCGGTACACCTGCACGGACACGGCGACGGGGCCGCTGACGACGTACCACTACGTGGTCCGCGGTTACGACAACGGCGGCCGGATGTCCGTGCCCTCCGCCACGGCGACCGTCACGACGGGCGAGATCGTCCGTGACGTGACCCCGCCGGCGGCGGTCAAGGGCGTGACGGCCACGGCGACCGAGTACGGCGTCGAACTGGACTGGGACGCGAACACCGAGGCGGACCTGGCGAAGTACGCGGTGTACGTCGGCGAGGTGCTGCGCAGCGACGGCGAGACGGTGTGCAAGGGCTACGAGTACGCCCGCCTGAACACGTCCGCCACCGGCTACCTGCACACCGTGAAGCCGGACGGCGGTGAGCACTGCTACTGGATCGACGCGATCGACACCAGCGGCAACTCCAGCTACGTCAAGACGGGGACGGCGGACATCAGGTTCGTCACCATGCCGGACCTGACGCCGACGGTGGCGACGCCTCCCGGCTCCCCGGTCTACGTCTCCACGTCGACCGGCTCCGAGGGCGTGGAGCTGGCCTGGGGCGCGGTCGAGAACGCCACGGGCTACCACGTCTACCGCTGGGACCGCGAGGCCGGGCGGTACGTCCGCCTGACGGTCGACGCCCCGCGCGCGTTCACCTGGTACACGGACACGGCGGCGCCGTCCGGCACCACGCACTACTACTGGGTGACGGCGGTCCTTGCGGACGGCACGGAGACCGCGCCGGGCGCGGCGTGGATCGCGGTGAAGCCGTCGGCCTGACGGCAGCACGGCAACGGGGCGGAGATCCGGTTCGGGTCCCCGCCCCGTTGGCGTCGAGTTATCCACAGGCGATGCCGAAACCGGTACCACCGCGGTACTTTCAGAGATACCATTCCGGTATGGCTATGAATCTGAGGCTGCCCGAGGAGCTCCAGGAGTCACTCAAGCAGCGCGCCGAGGCGGAGGGGCGGAGCATGCACGCGATAGTGATCCAGGCGATCGAGCGGTATCTGACCGAGGAGGCGGACCGGGAGACCGTCCGCAAGCTGGGGGCCAAGTACGCGGGCAAGCACGCGGACCTGCTCCGGAGGCTGGGGGAGTAACCACGTGAAGTACCTGACGGCCCGGGAGGCCCTGGAACTGGCCGAGTTCGCCTGCCAGGGGCAGCGGGTGACCGTGCGGGACCTGGGGCTGCTCGGCTCCGCACTGCACCGCCCGCAGCAGTACACGTTCGGCATCGAGGCATACCCGGACCTCTTCGAGAAGGCGGCGGCACTGCTGCAGTCACTGACCGCCAACCACCCGCTGCTCGACGGGAACAAGCGCACCGCGTGGATGTGCACCGTGGTGTTCCTCGACTTCAACGGGGTGGACATGGCCGATGTCGACCAGGACGCCGCCTACGACCTCGTCATAGCCATCGCATCCGGTAAGACCGAGGACGTGACGGTGATCGCCGCGCGGCTGCGTGCCCTGCACAAGGGCGCCGACTCGATGTGACCTGGATCCCACTCGCGGGCGACCCCGCGGCGTAAACAGGGGTTGCCGGGGTGCCCCCCGGTAGGCTGACGCGGTTGCCGCGACAGCGCCGGTCCCCCGGCCCGCGGCCGACGACCGCAGCCCGCCGCCGACCGCACCCCGGAGACCGTGAGTACCACCACGTCGCACCACCTGTCCCCGGCCTTCCCCGGCCGCGCCCCCTGGGGTACGGCGGGCAAGCTCCGCGCCTGGCAGCAGGGGGCGATGGACGCGTATCTGGCCAAGCAGCCGCGGGACTTCCTCGCCGTGGCGACGCCCGGCGCCGGCAAGACGACCTTCGCGCTCACGCTCGCGTCGTGGCTGCTGCACCACCACGTCGTACAGCAGGTGACCGTCGTGGCGCCCACCGAGCATCTGAAGAAGCAGTGGGCGGAGGCGGCCGCGCGGATAGGGATCCGGCTGGATCCCGAGTACAGCGCCGGCCCGGTGAGCAAGGACTACCACGGCGTCGCCGTGACGTACGCCGGCGTCGGCGTGCGCCCGATGCTGCACCGCAACCGGTGCGAGCAGCGCAAGACCCTCGTCATCCTCGACGAGATCCACCACGCCGGCGACTCCCGCTCCTGGGGCGAGGCGTGCCTGGAGGCGTTCGAGCCGGCGACGCGGCGGCTCGCGCTGACCGGTACGCCGTTCCGGTCGGACACCAACCCGATCCCCTTCGTGGCGTACGAGGAGGACCGCGAGGGCATCCGGCGGTCCTCGGCCGACTACACCTACGGCTACGGGCACGCCCTCGCCGACCATGTCGTGCGCCCGGTGATCTTCCTGTCGTACAGCGGCAACATGCGCTGGCGCACCAAGGCCGGCGACGAGATCGAGGCGAAGCTCGGCGAGCCGATGACCAAGGACGCCATCGCCCAGGCGTGGCGTACCGCCCTGGACCCCCGCGGCGACTGGATGCCGAGCGTGCTGCGCGCCGCGGACCGGCGGCTGTCCGAGGTCCGCAAGGCCATCCCGGACGCGGGCGCGCTCGTCATCGCCTCCGACCAGGACTCCGCCCGCGCGTACGCCAAGCTGATCCGGGAGATAACGGGCAGCAAGGCCACCGTGGTCCTCTCCGACGACTCCGGCGCCTCGGACCGGATCGACGAGTTCCGGCAGGACGAGAGCCGCTGGATGGTCGCCGTCCGCATGGTGTCGGAGGGCGTCGACGTGCCGCGTCTGGCGGTCGGCGTGTACGCCACGACCATCTCGACGCCGTTGTTCTTCGCCCAGGCCGTCGGCCGCTTCGTACGGTCCCGGCGCCGCGGCGAGACCGCGTCCGTGTTCCTGCCGACCATCCCCAACCTGCTGACCTTCGCCCACGAGATGGAGGTCGAGCGCGACCACGCCCTCGACAAGCCGAAGAAGGACGGCGAGGAGGATCCGTACGCCGAGTCCGAGAAGGAGCTGGCGGAGGCGGAGAAGCAGCAGGACGAGGACACCGGCGAGCAGGACATGCTGCCGTTCGAGGCGCTGGAGTCCGACGCCGTCTTCGACCGGGTCGTCTACGAGGGCGCCGAGTTCGGCATGCAGGCCCACCCGGGCAGCGAGGAGGAGCAGGACTACCTCGGCATCCCGGGCCTGCTGGAGCCGGACCAGGTGCAGTTGCTGCTGCAGAAGCGCCAGCAGCGCCAGATCGCCCACAGCAAGAAGAAGCCGGCCGAGGAGGCCGATCTGCTGGAGCTGCCGGCCGACCGGCGGCCGGTGGTCACGCACAAGGAGCTGCTGGAGCTGCGCAAGCAGCTCAACTCGCTGGTCGGGGCGTACGTCCACCAGACCGGCAAACCGCACGGGGTGATCCACACCGAGCTGCGCCGGGCCTGCGGCGGCCCGCCGAGCGCCGAGGCGACCGCGGGACAGATCCGGCAGCGCATCGCAAAGGTTCAGGAATGGGCCACCCGGATGCGGTGATCCGGCCGGATCGGCGCCCGGATTCTGGACGAGGTCTTCCGCTGAGCGGTGCGGATCGCTAGGTTTCCCGTCACGAAGCGTCCGTGAGTGACCTCACGGACGCTTCGCGGAAATCGAACGCGCCGCGGCAGCGCCGCCGCGGAGCGCGCCGGTGCCCTGCGACCGGCGGCGTCACCTCCGGGACCCCGGGAACAGCCGCCACACCCCGAGGAGGCGGCGTGACCGCAGAGACCTCCCAGACTCTCGACAGAGGTCTGCGTGTACTGAAGCTGCTGGCCGACACCGACCACGGGCTGACCGTCACCGAGCTCGCCAACAAGCTCGGCGTCAACCGCACCGTGGTCTACCGGCTGCTGGCCACGCTCGAACAGCATGCCCTGGTACGCCGTGATCTGGGCGGCCGCGCCCGCGTCGGGCTCGGCGTGCTGCGGCTGGGCCGCCAGGTGCACCCGCTGGTCCGCGAGGCGGCCCTGCCGACCCTGCGCGCGCTGGCCGAGGACGTGGGCGCCACCGCCCATCTGACCCTGGTCGACGGCAGCGAGGCCCTCGCGGTCGCCGTGGTGGAGCCCAGCTGGACGGACTACCACGTGGCCTACCGCCCCGGTTTCCGGCACTCGCTGGACCAGGGCGCCGCGGGCCGCGCGATCCTCAAGGGCCGCAGCCTGGGCGCGGCGGCCTCGCTGGAGGACGCCGAGGCGGCGTACGCCTTCACGCACGGCGAGCTGGAGGCCGGCGCGAGCGGCGCGGCGGCGCCGCTGCTGGGCGTGACGGGCATCGAGGGGAGCGTCGGGGTGGTCATGCTCTCGGACACCATCCCCGAGCAGGTCGGTACGCGCGTGGTGGACGCGGCGCGCGAGGTGGCGCGGGCGCTGCGCTGAGGGGGGTCCGCCCGGGCTGCTCCGCGCTTGTAGATTGACCCCGTGCGCACTCCCCGGCTCTCCCGCCCCCTGTTCCTCGCGCTCTGCGCGCTGCCGCTGCTGGCCCTGCTGGTGGCGGCCGTGTTCGCGCCGCTGCCGTTCTCGATCGCCATGCCGGGGACGACGGTGAACGTGCTGGGCGAGGACCGGGGCAAGCCCGTGATCACCGTCACCGGCGCGGAGACGTACCCCACCACCGGCCAGCTGCGGATGACGACCATCAGCGCGACCTCGCCCGACACCACGGTGCGGCTGGGCGACGTGCTCACCGGCTGGTTCGCCGCCGACGAGGCGGTGATGCCGCGCGACTCGGTCTACCCGGTCGGCGACACGGTGCAGGAGGTGCGCGAGCACAACGCCGAGACGATGAAGGAGTCCCAGGACGACGCCACCACGGCCGCCCTCAGGCAGCTGGACCTGGACCCGGACCAGGTGAAGGTCCAGCTGCGGCTGGCGGACGTCGGCGGGCCCAGCGCCGGCCTGCTGTTCTCGCTCGGCATCGTCGACAAGCTGACCCGGGACGACGTCACGGGCGGCGAGGTCATCGCCGGTACGGGCACGATCACCGGTACGGGCAAGGTCGGCGCGGTGGGCGGCGTCCCGCTGAAGACGCAGGCGGCCGAGCGGGACGGGGCGACGGTGTTCCTCGTACCGAAGGCGGAGTGCGCGGAGGCGGAGGCCGAACTGCCGGACGGGCTGCGGCTGGTGCCGGTGACGACGCTGGACGGCGCGCTGGACGCGCTTCAGGCGCTGAAGTCGGGCGGGCGCGTCCCCAGCTGCTGAGCGGGCCTCACGCCGGCTGCTGGGCGGGCCTCACGCCGCGAGGACCTCTTCCTTCGCCGGCACCGGGTCGTCCATCCGCCGCCACACCGGGAAGACGAGCGGGCACAGCGTGACGGCGAGGTAGATGCCGCCGAGGGTCCACAGCGCGGCCGTCACGCCCGCGGCGTCCGCGAGCAGACCCGCGCTGAGCACGCCGAGCGGGATCACCGACATCACCCCGGCCGTGGTCACGCTCTGCACCCGGCTGCGCAGCTCCTCGGGGACGAGGTCGAAGATGATCGGGCCGAGCAGCGGGTTCAGCACGCCGGCCGCGAACCCCGCGACGGCGGTCACCACGAGCAGCGGCGGCAGCTCCGGCACCAGCGCGGCGACGAGCATCCGCGGGCCGCCGCAGATCAGGAACGCGGCGGTGTAGACCAGCCAGCGGGGGAAGCGGGTCGCGAACCGCCCGTACAGCAGCGCCCCGGCCAGCGCGGCGGCGCCGGTGACGCCCGAGACGAGGCCGATGTCGACCGATCCGCCGAGGTCGCGCTCGGCGTGCAGCGGGAGCAGGACCGACATCCAGGAGCTGTTGAGGGAGTTGGTCAGCATCACCATCAGCACGATGGCCAGCAGCAGCCGGGTACGGCGCAGGAAGGCGAAGCCCTCGCGCAGTTCGGACCCGTACACCTTCAGATCGATGCGCGGCGCGTCCTTCAGCGGCTCGGCGGCCGGCATACCGCGCAGGCCCCCGGCGATCAGCGCCGCCGAGACGAGGAACGACGCCGCGTCCGCCGCCAGCACCGCCGCCGGGCTGAACACGGCGATCATCAGGCCGGCCAGCGGGGCGCCGAGCAGCCGGGCGAGCTGGCGGGCGCTCTCGAAGTAGCTGGTGACCTTGGGCAGCGGGACGTCCGCGCGCTTCGCGAGATGCGGGATGAGCACGCTGCGGGCCGTGTCGCCGGGCGCTGCGCTGATGCCGAGGACGGCGACCAGGACGCACAGCATCCAGAAGTGCAGCACGCCCAGGGTGTGCAGCAGCGGGATCAGGCCCACGGCCGCCGCGGCGGCGATGTCCGCGCCGATGGAGACCCGGCGCCGGCCGAGCCGGTCGATCATCGGCCCGCCGAACAGCGCGGCGAACACCAGCGGCACGCCCTCGCAGAAGGCCACGAGGCCCATCCGGCTCGGGCTGCCGGTGGTGGCGAGCACGAACAGCGGCACCGCGACCAGGCTGAACGAACTGCCCGTCACGGATATGACGTTGGCGGTGAGCACGCTCACCAGCGGACGGCGGTCTGCCATCTCGGTCCCCCCTCGGGACGTCATTCGGTTTCCAGCGGGAAGCCGTGCACGTGGATACGGACCTTGCGGGCGTGCTCGGCGTCGTCGGGGACGCGGTCCTCGTAGGAGCGGATCACCTCGTAGATCCGCTGGTAGAGCTCGTAGGCCAGGTCCGGGGTGAGGGTGACCTTGAAGTCGCTGAGCGTGGAGCGGTTGCGCCACTCCGGCGGCCAGTCGCGGATGCCGGCCAGGGCGGTGTTCACCTCCAGGGCGTGCTCGGCGGCGAGCGTGCGCAGCCAGGCGTCGAGGGCGTCGCGGACCTCGGCGTCGGGGTGGTTGCGGAACTCCTCGCTGTTCTCGATCCGCACCCCGTGGTGGGCCGGCCGCCACCACCGCTCACGCCCCTTGCCGTGCTCGGGGGCGTCCTCGATCAGACCGGCCTCGGCGAGCTGGCGAAGGTGGTAGCTGGTGGCCCCGCTCGACTCGCCGAGGCGCTCGGCGAGCTGGGAGGCGGTGGCGGGCCCGTACTGGCGCAGGGCGTTGAGCAGGCGGACCCGCAAGGGGTGCGCGAGGGCGCGGAGGGACTTCGCGTCGAGGTCGTGGAGCCTCTTGTCGGATGGCGGCATGGGAGTACCGTACGACTTGCAAAGAGTCTTTGCATAGAGGTTTTGCAAAAGAGTTTTGCAAGTGCCGCTCCGCCAGGGAGCCCGGCAACTACTCCAGCCGCGCCGCCTGTTGTACGAGCGGGACGATCCGCAGCGGGACGGGGTTCTCCATCACGATCGCCGTGGACGCCCGGACGATGCCGTCGAACCCCACGACCCGGTCGATCACCCGCTGGAGGTCGGCGTTCGACCGGGCCACGATCCGGGCCAGCATGTCCCCGTGCCCGGTGATCGTGTGCAGCTCCAGCACCTCGGGCACGGTGGCCAGATGCGCCCGTACGTCGGCGCCCAGGCCCTGGCTGATCTCCAGCGTGGCGAAGGCGGTCACGGGGTAGCCGAGGGCCGCCGGGTCGACGTCGGGGCCGAAGCCGCGGATGACGCCGTTCGACTGCAGACGGTCCAGGCGCGCCTGCACGGTGCCGCGGGCGACGCCCAGCCGGCGGGACGCCTCCATGACCCCGATCCGGGGTTCGGTGGCGAGGAGGGTGAGGAGGCGGCCGTCGAGGGCGTCGATGGACATAGGTGCCCTTTCGTGTCGTACGGTGTGACGAGGTGCACACACTGTACAGATCATCAGCCGTTGCCCTGTGCCTGCTGTACAGACTGCCCACCGATTCAGGGAAGTGTTGCGCACCCTGTGGATCAGAGAGACGCTTCGGCTATGACTGAGACCCTTGATCACGCCACCATGACCCCCCGGCAGGACGACCCCTTCCCGGTGAAGGGCATGGACGCCGTGGTGTTCGCGGTCGGCAACGCGAAGCAGGCCGCGCACTACTACTCCACCGCCTTCGGCATGAAGCTCGTCGCCTACTCCGGACCGGAGAACGGCAGCCGCGAGACCGCCTCGTACGTCCTCGTCAACGGCTCCGCCCGGTTCGTCTTCACGTCGGTCATCAAGGCCGCCACCGACCACGGCCGGTGGCTGGAGAAGCATGTCGCGGAGCACGGCGACGGCGTCGTCGACCTCGCGATCGAGGTCCCCGACGCGCGCGCCGCGTACGCGCACGCCGTGGCGATGGGCGCGAAGGGGCTCGAGGAGCCGTACGAGCTGAAGGACGAGCACGGCACGGTGGTGCTCGCCGCGATCGCGACGTACGGCGAGACGCGGCACACGCTGGTCGAGCGCAAGGGCTACGACGGCGTGTACCTGCCGGGCTTCGTCGCCGCGGACCCGGTCGTCGAGCCGCTCGCCAAGCGGACCTTCCAGGCCATCGACCACTGCGTCGGCAACGTCGAGCTCGGCATGATGAACGAGTGGGTGGCCTTCTACAACAAGGTCATGGGCTTCACGAACATGAAGGAGTTCGTCGGCGACGACATCGCCACCGAGTACTCCGCGCTCATGTCGAAGGTCGTGGCCGACGGCACGCTGAAGGTCAAGTTCCCGATCAACGAGCCGGCGATCGCGAAGAAGAAGTCGCAGATCGACGAGTACCTCGAGTTCTACGGCGGCCCCGGCGTCCAGCACATCGCGCTCGCCACGAACGACATCGTCAACACGGTCCGCACGATGCGGGCGGCGGGTGTGCGGTTCCTCGACGTCCCGGACTCGTACTACGACACGCTCGGCGAGTGGGTCGGCGACACGCGCGTGCCGATCGACGAGCTGCGCGAGCTGAAGATCCTCGCCGACCGCGACGAGGACGGCTATCTGCTGCAGATCTTCACCAAGCCGGTGCAGGACCGTCCGACGGTCTTCTTCGAGATCATCGAGCGCCACGGCTCGATGGGCTTCGGCAAGGGCAACTTCAAGGCCCTGTTCGAGGCGATCGAGCGCGAACAGGAGCGCCGCGGCAACCTGTAACCCACAGTCCGGCCTCTGCGGAGGGGCCCATCACACCGCGTCGGTCAGCCGGGGGGAGCTGACCGGCGCGGTTGTGCGTTGTGCGCGCGGGGGCGCGCGGGGGTCCGGGAGCTCTCCGCAGAGTTTGCGCATCAAGATGCGATGGGGTCACACTTGGACGCATGAGGACGACCGTGGACCTTTCCGAAGACCTCCTCCAGGAGGCCAAGCTCCGTGCCGCACGCCGCCGGGTGACGCTCAGCGCGGTGATAGAGGATGCGGTCCGTGCCTCGTTCGCACGGGATCTCGACGCCGCCAGGAACATTGCGGTGCGGCTGCCGGTGTACGGCAGTGGGGGTCTTCAGCCTGGGGTCGATCTGAGCGACAACGCCGGCCTGCTCGACATGATGGACGAGGCCGAGCTCCGGGCGAGGTACGGGCAGTGATCTTCTGCGACGTAAATGTGCTCGTCTATGCCTTCCGCAAGGAATCGGGCGACCACGCCCGCTACCACGAGTGGCTGGGCTCCACACTGAGCGGCGACGAACCGGTGGCGGTCAACTCCGTGGTCACCAGCGGGTTCCTGCGCATCGTGACCAACCCGAGGATCTTCACCGACCCGGCCCCGGTGGGTGCGGCCCTCGAATTCGTCACCGCACTGCGCGAAGCACCTGCGGCCGTGCCCCTGCGCGAGGGACCTCGCCACTGGGAGATCTTCGAGCGGCTCTGCCGCAAGACCGGGGCGCGCGGCAATGTGATCCCGGACGCGTACTTCGCCGCCCTGGCCATAGAGGCGGGCGCGACCCTCTGTTCCGCCGACCGGGGTTTCGCCCGCTTCCCCGGCCTGCGCTGGCGCCACCCTCTTGAGGACGAGGCGGGCTGAGGCACCGCTACCGCACCCCCAGCACCCGCTCCAGCGCCTCCCGTGCCGCCGCGTCCCGGCGCGCGTGCGCTCGCAGGGCCGCCAGCAGCTCCGACACCCACTCTCCCAGCGTCACCTGGCGGCGGGCGATGACCACGCCCCCGATCTCCGTCAGGAGCTCGCAGCGCGGGGTGTCCCCGCGGCGCGGCATGGACAGCACCAGCCGGCGGTCGTCCAGGGCGAGTTCCAGCAGGGCGATACGGGGGCGGCCGCGCAGGCCGCGGCGGTGTTCGACGCGGACCGTGGGGGTGGGCAGCGCGTCGGCCAGGGTCACGGCCAGGGCCTGGGCGTACAGCGCGAGGTCGGCCGCGTCGCGGCGGCCGGCGGCGAGGAGGCCGGAGAGGTCGTCACGGCGGGGGTCGTCAGTCGTCAAGGCTCAGCACCATCGCCGGGCGCTCGATGACGTGCGCCGCGTCCAGCGGGCGCACCGCGGTGCCGAGCGCGAAGAACTCCGTGGTCTGGCTGCCCCAGCGGTGGTGGTACGACGCGAGGCGCGCACCCACCACGCCGTGCGCCCGCAGCTCCTCCGCCTCCGTCTGCATCCGCCCCATCGCCAGCTCGCGGGCGTTGTACAGCGCCTGCGTGTAGCGGGCGATCTCCACGTTGCGGCCGTAGTTGGCGACGACCGCGGCGGGCGAGCGGCGGGCGATGTGGTAGACGCAGCTGCCCATCACCATGCCCAGCGGGGCGTAACCGGACTGCAGCAGCGTCCAGAAGTCCTGCCCGCTCAGCCCGGACGTGAACGGCTGCCCCTTGGCGTTGCGCCAGCTGTCGCGGTAGCCGGGCGCCGGCTGCTCGGCCCGCACCGCGGTGCCGATCGCGATGAACTCCGCGATATGGGCGCCGAATCCGCTGGGCTCGACGGTCAGCCGCACCCCGACGATGCCGTCGGCGCCCAGCATCGCCGCCTCGTGCTGCATCCGGCCCATGGCGTGTTCGCGCGCGCTGTACATGGCCTGGCTGAGGGTCCGCAGCTCCTGGTTGCGGCCCCAGCGGCGGAACTGGACGCCGACGTGGTAGATCGACGAGCCGAGCACCAGCCCGAGCGGGCGGAAGCCCGCCTCGCGGACCAGCAGGAACTCGTTGACCGTGAGGTCGCTGGTGAAGATGCCGCCCTGCCGGCCCGGCCGCAGATCGGCCAGCCGGCGCATCGCCTCGGCGGGGAGGCTGTCCGGGGGCGTGGTGGTCACCGTCGGTTCCCTTTCGTCAGGCGGTCCTTGACTCCGTCGAGCGGCAGTACGGCGACGGGCCGCGCGGCGGGCGGCTCACCGGGGCGGAAGGCCGCGACCGCGGTGCCGAGGAAGGTCGCCTCGATCACGAAGTCCACGGCCGGGGTGCCCTTCCCTCCGCCGTACCGGGAGCAGTCCCGGTCCACGGCGCTCAGCGTGCCGCTGTCCTTGAGGACGACCCCGTCCGCCCCGCAGCGCCGGGCGTGGAGGCGCAGGTCGACGCGGGCGTCGTAGCGGGTCCGGGCGACGAGTTCCGTCCAGCCGTCGATCTCGCCGCTCCGCGCGAACCGCCCCGACTGCCGGCGCACTTGCCCGTCCACGTGGCGCACCCCGACGGACTGCCCGACGATCAGCTCGACCGGGACATGGCCGGCGGTCAGCAGCTTGGCGAAGCCCTGGCCGTCGAGGTGGGTGGTGAACGGGCGCCGCGGCCGGGCGTCGGCACCCACGGCCCGCACCGCCGTGCCGGTCATCTGGAACTGCACGCTGTCGCCGCCGCCGGGAAAGGGCTCCGCGGTGACGCGCACCCCCACCACGCCGTCCCCGTCGAGCTCCGCGCACTCCTCGGCCAGCCGGGCACGCGCCCGGTCCCGCGCCTCGGCCCGCAGCGAGACGAGCCGCACCGAGGGCGCGCCCCAGCCGGACAGCGCGACCTCGGCCGGCGACCAGCGCAGCGGCCCGTACCCGCAGTCGTAGAAGCCGGCCGATCCGCCGCCCCGCCAGTCCGCCATCTGGTACACGGCGGTCCCCATCGCCTGCCCCACCGGCTCGAAGCCCGCCGCGCGCACGGCGGCGAACTCCGCGGCGGACAGCGCGGCCGTCCACGCCTCACGGCGCGGCGCCTCACCGAACCAGAACCGTGTGCCCCTCACGTCTCGCGACCCTAGGGCGGGCCCGTACGGGCGCACAGGTCGTCACCAGGCAGCCAGGAGGGACGGTCGTTGCCGGATCCCCGAAACGCGGGCCGTCAGACCGCAACGGGCACGGCCGCCCGCTCGCCCTCCAGCCGCTTGATCAGCCGCCGTACGATCCACAGCGGGATCACGCCGAAGACGCCGAAGGAGATGTCCAGCAGCGTCCACCAGAACGGGATGTCGCGGACCGGGCCCGCGAGGAGCGCGAGGGGGACGATCATCGCGCAGGCGATCATGCCCCATTCGATGATCCAGATGTTGCGCACCGGGTCCCGGTACGGGCCGATGAACGCCACCGCGATGACCAGGTGCGCGAAGGCCAGCCAGTCGGTGCCGTAGGCGATGAACGGGTAGGCGGCGTCCGTCTCTTCGAGACCCTCGCGGACCCGGGCGATCCAGTCGACCAGGCCGTCCGGCGCAAGGGACGTCGACGTCACCGCTTCGTGCAGCCAGCGGATCTCCGTCTGGAGTGGGAAGGCCGTGACGCCCGACAGGACCAGGCCCACGATGAAGACGATCAACCAGATGCGTATACGCCGTTCGAGGCGTCTGCCCTCGTCCATGGCATGGAGCGTACGCCGCAGGTCAGTGGCCCTCTCGCGCGGGTCCCGGGCACGCTACGGGACGTCGAGCAGCCGTGCCAGCGCCGCTCGCGCGCGGGCGTCCGACGCCGCCCGGGCGGCCAGGGCCGCCGCCAGCTCCGCCGTCCACTCCGCCAGCGGCACCGGGCGGCTGGAGAGGACCACGCCCCGTACGACTGTCGCCACCTCGCCGACGGGGCGGTCCCGGCGTCGCGGCATGGCGAGCACCAACCGGCGTTCGTCCAGGGCGATCTCCAGCCGGGTGACGCGGGACGCCCGGCCCGGCAGTCCGCGGCTGCGCTCCACGCGTACCGTGCCTGCGGGCAGTGCCTCCGCCAGCGCGGCCGCCAGTACCTGGCCGTAGACCGCGAGATCGGCGGTGTCGCGGCTGAGGGCCGCGGTGAGCAGGGCGAGGTCCGGGCGGTCGTCAGTCGTCAAGGCTCAGCACCATCGTCGGGCGTTCGATGACATGGTCGTCGCGCAGCGGGCGGACCGCGGTGCCGACGGCGAAGAACTCCGTGGTGTGGCCGCCCCAGCGGTGGTTGTGGGAGTCCAGCCGGACACCGACCACGCCCTCGGCCCGCAGCTCCTCCGCTTCGTGCTGCATCCGCTCCATGGCCAGCTCGCGGGCGTTGTAGAGGGCCTGGGTGAAGACCTCGATCTCCGTGTTGCGGCCGGCGTTGCCGACCGTGGCGGCCAGCGACCGGTGGGCTACGTGGTACACACAGGTGCCCATCACCATGCCGAGCGGGGCGTAGCCGGCCCTGACCAGCGTCCAGAAGTCCTGGCCGCTGAGGTCCGAGGTGAACGGCCGGCCCTTGGCGTTGCGCCAGCTCCCGTTGCCGCCGGGCGCCCGGGCGTCGGCCTTGACCGCCGTGCCAATGGCGATGAACTCCGTCACGTGGTCGCCGAAATCGCGGGCCTCGACCGACAGCCGTACCCCCACGATGCCGTCGGCGCCGAGCTGTTGCGCCTCCGTCTGCATCCGGGTCATCGCCCGGTCACGGGCTTGGTACATGGCCTCGCTCAGCCTCGTCAGCTCCTGGTTCCTGCCCCAGCGGCCGACCTGCAGTCCGATGTGGTAGATCGAGCTGCCCAGCACCAGTCCGAGGGGCCGGAAGCCCGCCTCGCGGACCAGCAGGAACTCGTTGACGGTGAGATCGCTCGTGAAGATGCCGCCGGTCCGGCCGGGCTGCAGCTCCGCGAGCCGGCGCATCGCCTCGGCAGGGATGCCGTCGGCATCGGGTCCGGTCGTGGTCAACGCACGTTCCCCCTACGGAAGTCGGTCGTGAGCCGGTCCAGCGGCACCACGGTCATCCGCCCCGCGGGGCGTGCGGCCGGGCGGAAGGAGGCGACGGCGGTGCCGAAGAGGGTCGCCTCGGCGACGTCGTCGTGCCCGTGGTCGGACAGTTCGCGCCGCCGGCAGTGCTCCGAGCGGATCCGCAGCTCTCCGCGGTCGCGCAGGATGATCCCGTCGGCGCCGTTGTGCCGGCCCTGCACGCGCAGCTGGTCACGGGCGTCGTGGCGGGTGCGCTCGACGAGTTCGGTGTAGCCGCGGATCTCCCGGCCGGGGGCGCCGAGGCCCGTCTCGCCGCTGGTGGCCCAGTCCCGGTGGCGGACGCCGATGGAGTGGCCGACGACCACGCTGACCGGCACCACGCCCGCCGTCAGCAGCCGGGCGAGTCCCCGGCCGTCCAGATGGGTGGTGAACGGCCGGCCGGGCCGGGTGTCCGCGGCCACGGCCCGTACCGCGGTGCCGATCACCTGGAACTCCACGCAGTCCTGGCCGGTGGCGAAGGGCGTCTCGGTGAGCCGGGCGGCGACCACGCCGTCACCGTCCAGCGCCGCGCACTCGTCGGCGATCCGCCGCAGTGCCAGCTGCCGGGCCCGGCCGCGGACTCCGACCAGCTCACGGGACGCCGCCCCGCTGCCGGAGGTCACCACCGGAACGCCTCTGCCCGCCGCGAGGGCCTGCGGGCCGCAACCGCAGTCGTAGTAGCCGGTGTCGGCGCCGCGCAGGGGGCGGTCCGTCATCCGGAACACCGCCGTCCCCATCACCTGCCCGACGGGTTCGAAGCCCACGGAGCGTACGGCGGCGAACTCTCCCGTGGACAGGGCGGAGGTCCACGCGTCGCGCGAGAGGCGGCGGCTCACGGAAAGCGATTGTAGGCGCGGAAAGGCACGCCCCGATAGGGACGGACGAGCAGTGGAGGGAGGCCTGTTGCACCCGGGAGGGCGTGCGCCGCCGCCTGCTACTCCGCCTGCAGGATCGCCGACTGGGGGCGGATCGGCAGCCGGTTGACCGGGCGGCCGGTGGCCGCGCGGACCGCCGCGGCGACGGCCGCCGGGGACGTGACCACCGGGACCGCGCCCGCCGCCTTCGCCCCGAACGGGGCGAGGACGTCGCGCTCCTCCACCAGCTTGACGATGTTCACCACCGGCGCGTCCAGCGCCGTCGGCAGCGTGTAGCCGGTGAAGTCCGGGTGCCGGACGACGCCGTCGACCGTGCGGAGGTTCTCCATCAGCGCCGCGCCCACGCCCTGGGTGACGCCGGCCTCGATGCGGGTCGCCAGCTGGCGCGGGTTGAGGACCTTGCCCACGTCCTGCGCGACCGCCATCTCGACCACGCGGACGGTGCCGAGTTCGACGTCCACGTCCACCACCGCGCGGATCGCGCAGAACGCGAGCCCGACGAAGGCGTCGCCCTGCCCGGTGTCGTCCAGCGGCTCGGTGGGGTGCGGGCGGCACTGGGCGGTGGCCCACAGCTCCTTGCCGCCGAGCGCCTCGTCCACCGTCGTGGACAGGACTCCGTCGTACGACGTGATCTTGCCGTCCGCGATCGTCAGCAGTTCGGTGCTCATGCCGAACTTCTGTGCCAGGGGCTGGAGAAGCTGGGTGCGGACCATCTTCGCCGCGCGCTCCACCGCGCCCGCCGACACCCAGGTGTGCCGGCCGCGCGCCGCCGGTCCGGCCGGGGGCTGGTCGGTGTCGACCGGCGCCACGTGCACCTCGTCGACACCGAGGACCTCCTGCACGACCTGCCGGGCGAGCGTGGAGAAACCCGAACCCGTGTCGACCGCCGCGCACATGACGGTGGCCACCGTGCCGTCCACCCGGACGGTCGCCGTGGACACCTCGTCGGCGCCCTCCGCGCCCAGCATGTGCACCATGCCCAGCGCATAGCCGACCCCGCGCCGGATCGCGCCCGGTTCGCCCGCGCCCTCGGGGCCGCCGGGAAGCAGCCACTCCTCCTCGGGGAGGTCCTTGGGCAGCGGGGGCAGGGGCGCCTCCCGTACGGCGTTCAGCAGCTCCGCGACGGGCGCCGGGCAGGTCACCGTCTGACCGGTCGGCAGCAGGTCGCCGGTCGTCAGGGCGTTGCGCAGGCGCAGTTCGGCCGGGTCCAGGCCCAGCTTCGCCGCGAGCTTGTCCATCTGGCCCTCGTACGCGTGGCACACCTGCAGCGCGCCCTCGCCGCGCATATGGCCCGACGGCGGGTTGTTCGTACGGACCGCCCAGCCCTCGACGAACGCGTGCGGCACGACGTACGGACCGCAGGCGAACGACACCGCGGCGGCCAGCGACTCGGCGGAGGAGTCGGCGTAGGCGCCCGCGTCCATCAGGATCTGCGCCTCGACCTTGACCAGCTTGCCGGTGGAGTCGGCGTGGTGGCGGTAGCGCAGCAGCGTCGGGTGGCGGTGGGCGTGGCTGAGGAAGGACTCCTCGCGGGTCGCGGCCAGCTTCACCGGGGTGCCGGTCCGCAGCGCGAGCAGGCCGAGCGGCAGCTGCACGCCCGGGTCCTCGCGGTCGGCGGTCGCCCCGGGGACGCCGGTGACGACGACCTTCACCTGCTCCGGCGACAGCCCGAAGCAGGCGGCGGCCAGATCGCGGTCGGCGTGCGGGTCGGTGGACGCGGTGTAGAACTCCACGCCGCCGTCGGGGCGGGGCACGGCCAGTCCCGCCTCGGCGCCGATGGGCGCCGGGTCCTGGCGCCCTATCCGGTACAGGCCCTCGACCACGACGTCGCCGGTGGCCTCCGGGTCGCCGAAACGCAGCGGGATGTGGCGGATGAGGTTGCCGTCGGGGTGCAGGGGCTCGGCGTCGAACGCCGTCTGCGGGTCGGTGACCGGCTCCAGCACCTCGTACTCGACCACGATGGCTGCGGCCGCGAGCCGCGCCGCGTCCGGGTGTTCGGCGGCGACCGCGGCGACGGGCTCGCCGTGGTGGCGTACGAGGTCCTTGGCGAAGACCGGGCGGTCCGCGACGCGCCGGCCGTGCAGCGCCTGCGCGGGGACGTCGGCGTGGGTGACGACGGCCCGTACGCCCGGCATCTCCTCGGCGAGGGAGGTGTCGATGGAGACGATCCGGGCGTGGGCGTGCGGCGCGCGGTGGACCGCGGCCCACAGCAGGCCCTCGGCCCACAGGTCGGCGGCGTACGGGAAGGTGCCCTCGGTCTTCGCCTGGATGTCCAGCGGTGTGACGGAGGCGCCGATGCCCCGCGGGACGCGCTCACCGGTGAGCGGCGTGCCGTGCGCGGGGGTGGCCGTGGTCGTGGGCTCCTGCGTCACTCCTGCCCCCTCGGGCCGGCCTGCTGCGGGATGTGCGCGGCCGGCTCGTCCTGCTGCGGGCCGGTGCGCTGGGCGATGACGTCCTTCACGGCGGACAGGACCCCCTGGTAGCCGGTGCAGCGGCAGAGGTTGCCGCACAGGGCCTGGCGGGTCTCGCGCTCGTTGGGCGCGTGGTTGCCCTCCAGGAGGTCGTGCACGGTCATGGCGAGGCCCGGGATGCAGAAGCCGCACTGGACGGCACCGGAGGCGGCCAGCGCGCGCTGTACGTCGGAGGGGAGGCCGTCCTTGGCCAGCCCTTCGGAGGTCCGGATCTCGGCGCCTGCCGCGGTGGCCGCGGGGACCAGGCAGGACGCCACGAGCCGGCCGTCGACCTTGACGTTGCAGGCGCCGCACTCGCCCTGCGAGCAGCCGTCCTTGGCGCCCGCGAGGCCGAGCCGCTCGCGCAGCACGTACAGCAGCGACTCGCCGATCCAGGCGTCGGTGACGGGGCGGTCGGCCTCGTTGACGCGCAGGACGTAGGAGATACGGGGGTGTTCGTCGGGCATGCCGTCGGCGACGGGCGCCTCGGGGGTCTCCGCCGCGGCGTCGTGTCCTTCGGCCGCCGGCTCCTCCGGCGCGGCGGGGGCGTGCTCGTCGGAGCCGCCGAGCGGGTACTCGCCGGACTCGTCGTCCACCGCGGACGGTGCCGGCCACTGCGCGCCGGCCGCGGCCTCGCCGCCGGCCGTCCACTGGCCGGTGCCCTGCTCGGCGGTCGCCTGCGCCTCCTCGAAGGGGAAGCGCCACTCGGCGGTCTCCTCGGGGGCTGCGGCCTGGTGCGCGCCGACCGCGGGGTCGGGCTGCGCGGCGGGAGCCGCGGACGCGGGGTCCGGCTGCGCGCCGAGGGCCCCGAGGCCCGCGCTCAGCCCGCGCCGCATCGCGGCGCCCTCGGACGGCGGCGGGGCCTGCACCGGTTCCCCGAACAGTCCCGAGCCGTCCGACACCGGCGGCGCCACCTCGGCGGCGGTCTCGGCCCCGGCCACCCGGGTCCACGCGCTGATCTGGCCCTGGGTACGGGAGCCCTCGCCGTCCGCCGGATGCGTCGCCTCGCCGCCGGCGATCTGCCAGGTGCCGGTGTGCTCGGCGGCCGGCGGCGTGCTGAGGTCGGGCAGGCGGAAGACCCCGGTGTCCGCCGGGTCCGCCGCGGCGGGCGCTATGGGCGGCGGGGTGAAGCCGTGGCCGGGCGCGGCGAGGGGGTCGTCGCCGTCCCACCCGCCGGCGGGCATCTGAAGGAAACCGGTGGCCTCCGGGTCGTAGTCACCGGAGGGGGGAAGCGGCTGCCAGCCGCCCTGGTTCTGCGGGCTCACGAAAGCGCCCTCCCGAGTGCGCGGCGGGCCAGGACCGCCACTGTACGCCGCAGATGCAGGGCCGTCGGCGGCAGGGCGGGGACCTCGGCGCCCTCCTCGGCGGGCGCGGGGTCGGGGATGCAGGCGGCGGCGACGTACTCGCCGAAGGCCTGCAGCGCGTCCGGGGCGAGGTGCCGGCCGCCGTCCCAGTCGATGAGCGAGGCCACCCACTCCTCGGCCTCCAGGGGGCGCATCGGCGCGGGGCCCACGGCGCCCACGGCGCACCGCACCCCGCGGCGCGCCGGGTCGAGCACCAACGCGACCGACGCGGCGGCGCGGCCGGGGCCGGTGCGGCCGGTGGCCTTCAGGAAGACCTGCGGCGCGTGCAGCAGCGGCGCCCGGACGAAGCCGATGAGTTCGCCCGTACGCAGCCGGTCGACGCCGCCCAGCAGATGGGAGACGGGGGCCTCGCGCAGCGCGCCCTGCGGGCCGGCGATCACCACGGTGGCCTCCAGCGCGGCCAGTACGGGCAGCGCGTCGCCGGTGCGGTCGGCGGTGCCGATGTTGCCGCCGAGGGTGCCGGCGTTGCGGATCTGCGGGGGGCCCGCGGCGCGGGCGGCGGAGGCCAGGGCGGGGATCAGGGCGGCGAAGTCGGGGCGGCCCATGCGGGCGTGGGTCAGGCCCGCGCCGAGCAGGGCGTGGCCGTCCTGGTAGTGCCAGCCGCGGATCTCGTTGATCCGGCCGAGGCCGACCAGCGCGGAGGGCCTCAGATGCCCGGCGTTGACGGCGGCCATCAGATCGGTGCCCCCGGCCACGGGGATCGCCGCGGGCGTGGCGGCGAGAGCCGCGACGGCCTCGTCGATCGAGTCCGGAAGCAGCACTGTCTGCCTCTGCCCCGCGGCCTGCGGTGCGCGAGCGGTCAACTCAGCAGCCCCTTCTGCAGTTCCCCGAATGCCCTGGTCTCCCCGGGCCGTGGCCCCCGGTACCGGCCGCGGCGGCGTCACGGGACGCGCGAGGCGGTTTCGGTGCGGCGGGAGTCCGGCCTGCCCTGCGGGCCTGTCCGGCGCTCGGGCCGGTTGGGCCCTACTCTCGCACACCTTCCGGGCTCCAGGGCCCGCCGCCGGGCATCCGTCCGCCGGCTGCGGCAACCTCACTGCTGAGCCTGATGGTACGGGGGAGAACGAGCGTACCTCTGTCCCCGATCCTGCTGCTATGCCCGGTCCGTATTGACGGCCGGGCAGGGCCGTTTCGTGGCGCGTGTCACTCGGCGCTCCCCCTGGCCGGCCCCCGGGGGCTGCGCCCCCGAACCCCCGGTCGTGGGTGGTCGCGTGACGCCCCGCGCCTTCGGCGCGGGGATTGCCCCCACCCACACACCACCCGTTACGGGTTGGCTTACCTGACGCCGGCGCCTGGGCCTGTGTAGGGCGGGCCTCCGGCCCCGGAACCCGGTCCTCCCGCGCGCGACGGTGCCTGCAGCGTCCCCGGGGTCACCCCGGCCCTCGCCGGGGCGGCGCCGCCCCGCGCCTTCGGCGCGGGGATTGCCCCCACCCACACACCACCCGTTACGGGTTGCCTTGCCTGACGTCGGCGCCTGGGCCCGTGTGGGGCGGGCTCCGGCCCCGGAACCCGGTCGTCTCGCACGCCACGGCGCCTGCAGCGTCCCCGGGGTCACCCCGACGCCTCCCCGGCATCGGCACCCGCCGGCTCGGCGCGGACGCCACCCGTTGCGGGTTGCCTTGCCTGACGCCGGCGCTGGGCCCGCGCAGCGCAGGCCTCCGGCCCCGGAACCCGGCCGTCCCGCGCGCCACGGTGCCTGCAGGGTCCTCGGGGGTCACCCCGGCATCAGCACCCGCCGGGGTGGCGCCGCCCCGCGCCTTCGGCGCGGGGATTGCCCCCACCCACACACCACCCGTTACGGGTTGCCCTGCCTGACGCCGGCGCCTGGGCC